>CALDTA010000081.1:0-2592 GCA_937924455.1 uncultured Deinococcales bacterium | reverse complement strand
TGTTATAAATAATGTTTTACCTTTTAAACTCATAGCAAGCTCCTTATATTAGCTAAATTTAGAAAAATCAGGTTCACGACGTTCCATAAAGGCTTGCATCACTTCCATAGCCTCTGGTGATTGCAGACGCTCTCCAAAGAGTTTGCCCTCTTCTGCCATCGTTTGTGCAATCACTTCTGCATTGCCTTTTTTCAAAAGCATCTTCGACAAACGCAGTGCTTCTGGTGCTTTTTGAGCAAGGGCTTGCGCTTTTGACCACGCCAAGTTCTCTAAATTATCTGCTGAAGTAGCCTCATTGATAATGCCTACTTCCGCTGCCTTTGCTGCTGAAAATGCATCGCCAAGAAGTAACAACTCTGCTGCTTTTCGCTGACCCATAATCTGCGGAATTAGATAACTAGAGGCTGCTTCTGGTACAAGCGCTAGATTTACAAAAGGAAGCTGAAACTTAGCGTCTTCGGCTGCATATGCTAAGTCGCAATGCAAAAGCAAGGTTGTACCTATGCCGATTGCTAAACCATTCACTGCTGCTACGATTGGTTTTTCTGCTGTGCTAATTGCTCTTAAAAAACGAAAGACAGGACTTTCTGCACCCTGAGGTGGGTTTTGTAAAAAATCATTGAGGTCATTGCCACTGGTAAAACTATCTTCACTACCAGTGATGTATATAGCTCTGATGCTAGCATCGCTACCTGCTTGTTCAATTGCATCTGCCATTGCGCTGTACATCACAGTGGTAATGGCATTCTTCTTTTCTGGACGGTTCAATTGGATGCGTTGGATAGTGTCTTGCTGACTAACGAGAATGTGCTCGGACATGTAGACTCCTTTTTGGTAAGGCTTTTGTAAATTTTGTACTCAGTATAAAGTTTTTTGCGTTAAATACCAAACCTTGTATTTTCATGTCAAGCAAATTGAATTCTGGTTTGATGACAGTCACTACAAATACTCTCGTTTTCGTTTTTTATCTCATAAGAGGTAGGGTTGACTATGAAGATAGGTGAAGAACGTGGAGAAAGTGGAGAAGGTGTTCCAGGTTGGATATTGCGCTACGTCTATCGTCCATTAATTAGAACAACAGCTACTCGTTTTAGAAAAGCGATGGCTAATTATAAGAACACTTAAAGTACCTACAGGACTATGTATCTAAGATATATCTGACATGTAGAAGACTGAGAAATGAACGAACCCCGCGGCAAGCCGACGGGGTATCACAAGGAAATTTTGTCTGGCAAGCCATACGTCGATTCGGTTTGTTTGCGAGGCAAGCCTCGGGGAATTCATCATCCCTGTTCATTATTAAACATATTTTTGACTTAGCACTATTTTAGCCCATCAATAAAAACATTGATGCGTTCAGAAAATAGTTCATAGCTTGGCGCACCTTGAATGACAACACCTTTAACTATTTTGTCAGCATCTATATAGCCAAGCATAAAACTTGGTGTAGCAAAGATGTTCACACTCATGGCATCATCCATATCTTCGTTGATTGCATCTTTATAGCGCCGTTCTTTGGTGCAGGTCGTTAAGGCTTCAAGATCAAGATCATAGTCCTTAGCTAGATCCATCAGCAAATCAGCATTTTTTCTACCCGAATGGGCATATACATCATTAAGAATTTTAAAGTGCTGTACGTCATCTACTTGTTCACGCATACACTCGCTAGCAAGAGCTGCTTTTGCTGAAATCGCACCACCAACGCCGACAATGTTCTTGTAAACAAAAGCTATCTGCTGGGTATCTATAAATTGGCTTGTGAGTTTAGGCAAGATATCAGTATGAAAGCTAGCACATGATGCACAGTTAAAATCGCTGAACTCAATCAAAATCACTTTTGCATCTGGAGAACCAAAATAACTATCACCATAGATAGGCATAGTGGCAATGCTGGTATCTCGTAAGTTAAAAGCTTTGATGACTTTTGGTAGACCTATAAGTGATGGGTTGGCATCATCGGTGCCTGTGTTATTAGTAGCTACATTGTTATTAGTAGCTATATTGCTGATGGTCATTGTTTGGGCTCGAGCCTTCATAAAGGTCCCAGCTAAAGTTCCAACAAAAATAACTACGAAAACAAAAACTATTATCGCTTGAAGAACAACGTGATTAGAAAAATGCTTAAAAAGCATAGAGGATCCTAAAATAATTTTATAATTTGATTATGTCTACAATAATGTACCTACAGTAATGACAAACCAACAAAATTTATCATTATTTCAAGGCTTGTTGAAAACTATGTACTATGGTTTTACTAAATCAAGCATTAAGCTATCTCTCACAAAAAATGAATTCAATCCCTTTTCTCTAAAGCTTTGTATAGGAGGTAAAGGGGGTATTGACGAAAGCACTAAAATCCACTACTATGATGTTAATGTGTAATTTACACATTAACATCTTGTCATGTATTCCACTACATAAAGATGTCTTATTTCAACAATGTTATCTGGGGTTTTTATGGTTTATTCAGTTAATGCACTTAACCAAAATCAGTCAATTGAATCAGACAATTCAAATAATCTGAAAAATACTGCTTTTGACAATTCAAATGCTTTTGAACATCCTATAGATAACATAGATAACATGGTTAAT
>CALDTA010000080.1:0-4132 GCA_937924455.1 uncultured Deinococcales bacterium | reverse complement strand
TAGGCACGAAGTTACATATTAATCCTATTGAACAAGCGCTTCAAAACGGTCCTACGAACTCTTAATCAACATTACTTAGCCCAACCATAAGGCGATATATAAAACTCTTCCACGATTAACTGACTTAAGTCAGTTAATCGGCGAGCTTCGTAACGAGTAGGAAGGAACTCATTTAGCATGGATCAATATTAGATCAATATTACATGGAAACGCTATTAATTAACGATAGTGTCGGACTCAGTATAAGCTACAGGTGGCTACAAGCTACAGGTAATTTCAAGAAGGGAATGTCAAAAATTAGCGATGCCCATACTACACGATGCCCATACTACAAAAAACACCTAAAAACTAGAACAGTATACAAAAAAATAGGGAAAGCAAATTGCTTTCCCTAAAGTAAATGTAACTAAGAGCTTAGTCTTTCTTTGACTTCTTAAGTTTACGCTTCTTCTTAGCCTTCTTATCACCCAGTTTTTTATCACTAGATTTAGAGCTATTCGATATCTTGCCTTTAAACTTTGAAAAGTTCAGAGGTCTACCTACAACACGTACATGCCGTAGATTTTCTTCTAAATGACCAGCCATCTCTTGTGGTAAGTCAACTACACTATAGTCATCAAAAATACCAATATGACCAATGTATGAACTATCGATATCTGCCTCATTCGCAATAGCACCAACAATATTACCAGGGCGTACACCGTGTTCATGACCAACATCAATTCGGAAGGTAGTCATGCCTTCACGTTTTGAGGTATCAGGCTTGCGCTTTTTACCACCTCTATCACGTTTGCCCTCAGCGTTATCTCTACCACCTTTGGCACGGCGACCATCTCTATCACCACTATCCCTGTCACGGTCTCTACCTCTGCCACGGTCTCGACCACGACCTCTGTCGCGTCCACGACCCCTATCACGACCGCCATCTCTATCGCGCCCTTTACTTACTTTCAGTTCTTTATCGAGTAGAAGCGGGTTACCACCTTGATTCATGACAGCTAGTGCAGCAGCAATCTCTAAAGGCATGAAATCTTCATCGAGCTGGTATTGCATAAGTAAATCACGGAACATATGCAAGTCACCAGCAGCGCTTGGGTCACTAAGCGTAGCTGTAATTTGTTCTTTAAAACGACTTACACGCTTTTCGTTAATAACCTCTAGTGATGGTGCAGACATCATTTCAATTTTTTGCTTCGTCGCTTTTTCAAGACCGTAAAGCATACGCTTTTCTCTAGGTGTTACAAACAGAATAGCGTCACCACTACGCCCTGCACGACCTGTACGCCCAATGCGGTGGACATAGGCTTCAGTGTCGTAAGGGATGTCGTAGTTGACAACATGACTAACACGCTCAACGTCCAAACCTCTAGCAGCAACATCAGTTGCTACTAAGATATCTACCTTACCTGAGCGGAAATTCTCAACTGAGCGTTCTCGCTGGTTTTGAGCAATGTCACCATTGATAGCAACAGCAGCGTAACCTCTTGCCATCAACTTTTCAGTTAAGTCTATTGTAGATGTTTTTGTACGAACAAAAACAATGATGCCATCAGTTTGTTCTGTTTCTAAAATACGAGTGAGTGCTTCAACCTTTTGAGAATTATCGATTAATAGATAACGCTGTTGAATCGTCTCTGCACCACTTGAACGAAGCTTGATGACTACTTCTTCAGGGTCCACTAAATAACGCTGTGCAATGCGCTGAATCGCTTTCGGCATCGTTGCAGAAAAGAGTGCTATCTGTCTCTCTTCAGGGGTCTTTTCTAGAATCCATTCAACATCGTCAACAAAACCCATACGAAGCATTTCGTCTGCTTCATCAAGTACAAGGCAATCAAGGTTTGATAAATCAAGTGTGCCACGGCGCATATGGTCCATAACACGACCTGGTGTACCAACTACAACATGTACACCTCTGCGTAATTGCTTTAACTGCGTTTCGTAGCCACTACCACCATAGATTGGTAGAACTTGAAAGCCTTTCATGTACGAAGCATATTTTTGGAATGCCTCTGCAACCTGAATCGCAAGCTCTCTTGTAGGGGCTAACACCAATACTTGAGGTATACGACTTTTAAGATCAATTCTCGAAAGGAGAGGGAGTGCAAAAGCAGCAGTTTTACCTGTACCCGTTTGTGCTTGACCCAATACATCTCTACCATTTAAAACGTGTGGAATCATTTGTTCTTGGATTGGTGAAGGTACTTCGTAACCAACATCATCAAGCGCTTTTAACAGGTTTGGGTTTAGGTCAAAATCTGAAAAGCGTACTTGACCATCATCAAAATTATCGCTAATAAAGCTAGTATTATTTTCTTCTATAAGGCTTGGATTATAATCCATATTCGATTCTAGAGTTTCATTCATACTCATACAAACAACTTTTCCTGCCATATTGATATGGCATAGTTAGAATTGCGCCTTAGGAAAGTTAATATTCCTGAGACGTCTTGATAGACACATAAAATACAGATAGCCATTTGCTTAAAAAAGCTGGCTATTTGGTAGTGTTTCTACCCTGTGTTTCTATCCTGTGTTTTGTTTGTGATGATGTGGACTAATAGTAAATCCGACTGAACTAATCTCTAGTTATTAAGTTCTTACTTAATAGCAGTTCTTAAAGTGGTCTTACGACCTTAGATTCCAATAATGTCTTACTTGTTTACTGAACAACATATGTTTCAAATGTTGTCTATCGGAATGACTATATTTGACATCAGAGCGCCAATACAAAAAACACTTACAAATGCTTTTGATCCCATACCAAAAGCATCAGATTCTAGCAGTAAGGGATAGCATTATACAAGGGATTGTTCAGGTATTAATTATTTGAGGATGGCGGTAGGATAAATTCACCAATCACGGCTGAATGGTCAGACCCCACTATGAGCTTAGTTTTATAGGAAACAGTACTTATGGGTTCAGAAATTAAAATATGGTCAATAGGCGCACCAAATACAATTGACCCTCTACCGTAAATTCTCCATGTGGGCCATATACCTTGAAAGCCTAGTCCAGTTCCCCCATGCCTAACAGGTGTTTCACGGAATAAACTTTCCATAGGGTGTGACCACGGCGAGGCATTAAAATCACCTAGTAATACTACGGGTACATCTGTATCTTTTTTAACCAAATCCTCTACAAAACTTTGTAGCTTTGCCAGCTCTCCATCACGCAAATGTGCATAGCGCTCTGCTGTTGGTGGTAATGGATGCATCCCGATAAAAGTTACACCACCTATTTCAGCAACAATGCTTTGCCCTGAACGTCTTGTTGTTGGTCTAAAATTTACTGTTTGAGAACTATCAAAGGCTTCTTTGCTAAACAAAGCTATACCAAAAGCACCGTGTCTGGACGCATCGTGAATATATGGATAGATGTTTGCCAATTCAGTTTTTAGGATTTGCATGGTTGGGGGTGTTATTTCTGTGAGGAGTACAAGGTCGGCATCTTCTTGTGTTAGGTATGTTGCGAGGGCTCGAGCCTGTGGATTCCCATAATAAACATTCAAACTAACTACTTTAACAAAAGAACCATGCGCAGCAACATCTTGTTTTATAAAAAACGGCATAAGCTTAACAAGCACTATGACTAATGCAGGTATTAGCAACAAGGCTAAGCCTTTGCTCTTTCCTTTTGCGACAATTAACACAAAAACAAAAGCAGCTATTAGCAAAACTGCATACTGCAAGTAGAAGTGCGTTAGCAAATCAAATGCCCAGTATAGCTGTTTCGCTAAGCTGAGAAATACTATTAGGGATAAAACCAATCCTGAAAGTAAAACTATATTTGCTATGAATTTATGCATGTTGTAATAACTGAACAAGCTTTCAGCTTCCTTCAGGGATAAGTATAGCCGATATCTTAAACTTAAATCAGTAAGGGCGACGAGCAACTACCCAAAACTTCAGAGGGGATACTGAAGTTAAACCCACCGCACATGGTGACTAATCGCAAATCGCCTTTACCTGCTTTACCTGCTTTACCAAGAGTGTATCTGCACTTAGGTTAGTAAAGAAGATTTAGCATGTTTTTGGAACGAAGTGGAAAAAACTGCAAGGTGAAGTAAATTCACACCGCAAATATTCTGCTTTATTCTATAAACCTAAATATAATTTACCTTCCAGTTTGC
>CALDTA010000079.1:0-5796 GCA_937924455.1 uncultured Deinococcales bacterium | reverse complement strand
AAGCATTAAAAAACTATCCTAAAAATGACCGCAATTCTACAAGTAATCTATATACACGCCCATTAAAAAAAATAATGGCTAAAAGAATAGAGCAAAGGATATATTCGGTAATAAGGTCTTTATCAGGTAGATAATATGATCATTTTGAGACATCTAGATTTATGACCAAACATCTTAATGGTATTTCCGAACAAGATTGTTCTTTATCCTCAAACAAATCGCTAACGTTTCAATAGAAGAGGCAATTGAACACTTAGTTTTAAACCGTGTGAAGCCCTATCAACTATTTGAAAACTACCACCCAATTCTTCAGTGCGCTCACATATAGACTGTAAACCAATCCCTGTTGTTTCTGTAATTTTTAATCCAACACCATTGTCTTGTATAATGACTTTCAGTTTTTCCCCTGAGCAGTCAATATTAACCTCACAACGTGTAGCTTGAGCATGTTTGTGCACATTGTGAACTGCTTCTTTAACAATTCGGTATACGGCGACTTCTGTTGCAGCACCTAAATCATCAATCTCACCTGTAACAGAAAATGTGACCTTTAGCGCCTCTGATTCAAAAGACTCTAACTCTTGTCTAAGTGCTTCGACTAAACCAAACTGGTCAATCAAACTTGGATACAAATCATGCACCAAAGTTCTCACATCTGTAAGTGTTTGTGACATTTTGTTTTCAAGATTTTTGAGGATAGTATCGCCTTGTTCAGGCTTGGTGTAGATAAGTTTTCTCGCAGTTTCTAATTGGAGTGCTGTACTAGCAAGGGTTGGACCAAGTCCATCGTGCAAATCTCTACGAATGCGCTTACGTTCTTCTTCTCGTCCTCGGACAATTTGTTCTCTTGAGTTTTGCAAGGCTTCCGCAAGCAGGTAGTTATGACAAATGATGCTTACATGTTGTGCAATCGTTTTAAGTAAGATAAGTTCACTTTGTGTAAAGACTTCACCAGCAACTCTTCTTGACACTCTAAGTAAACCAAGTGTTTCAGATTCATAGCTTAGTGGGAAATTGATAATATCTGAATTAGCTTGCTTACCAAAACTCGCAATCGGTCTATTGCCTACCTCATCCAACCAAATACCCATAAAGGGTAGTTTCAAAACATTTGCAGTGCTTTCACAGAAGTTATCAAGTGTTGTCTGGGTATCAACAGCATCTTCCATACCTAAACTGAGTTCTTTTAGTACTGTGTAGGGGTCATCCCTCCGTCCATAGAGCATGTAGTTGATGCGTTGCCTTAACGCAAGTTGAATCGGATGGAATAAGATAGCCACAACACCTGTAGCCAAGAAAGAACTTAAAAATCCAAACTGCTGATTAAATATCCACCCTAAAAAACCCACGATACTTATATAAATAAGTAAAACACTCACCGTTAGCGAAGTATAAAGCAAGATTCGCCGTACCAGAGGATCAGTACGCCAAGGGTTGTCTTTGGCAAGTGCTATACAAATCATAACAGGGAAAACATTAAACCCTGTTACGGTCAAGATAGGTCTAGCATAGCTATGAAACCAAGCGTGTGAAACCAGTCCATTTTCATTAAGTGGAAAGAAGTTGATAGAATATAGAATCCTAAATCCATATTCACTAAAAGCTGCAAACAATACTGCGACAAGACCAATAACAATCCACCGCATTTGCTTGCGTAATGATTTTGGGAAAAAGAAGAATTTATATACTAGTAATGCGGTAGGAACAGTATAGACCAGCATCAAAAAAACATAAGAGTAAGGCGCATATTTATGTAAGGTTTTGCCATACATATAGTTTAATGGCATGTCAGGAAAACATAAAAAAAGCAAGCTGATGCCTATCCATGCATAGGCATAGTACTTAGTCCAATAAGGTTGGAATTTTCCAGTAGGCAAAAGTAACACAAAACATACCGACAACACATTTGTCAGGACTCTTTGTAGAAAAAATAAGAATGCAACAAAGTCAGGTCTATTTGGATTGAAGACAACATAGGCATCAGCGAATCCTGCCATGTTATTACCAAAACACAAAAGGCTATAGGCTGCCATAAGTGGCATACCTTTGCTTGGATGTTTCACTATTAGCCAACAAGCAGCCGTAAAAAAGAAAATTGCAGTTGAAGCATTTGTGCCAAGCCAAACATAAAGCAGCGAAACATGACGACCAAGTACACGATTTTGAAAATATTGATAGTAGTAGGGTGCGCCTAAAATACTTAGAACTACTGAAAACACCAATAGCAGAATCCAAAGCCACACAAGGGCTTTAGTAAGATAGCCTTTTTGCTGCCAAGTTAAGATATTTTTTGTAAAGTTTTTTGTAAATTCTGGTGCTACTGTCATGAGCTATACCACTTTAGAAGGGAGTTACTTTAAAAAGGATTGGGTTAAGAAAGACTGGGTTAAGAAAGACTGGGGTAGGCTCGAGCCTCAAAACCGTTCTCTCGTAATTTCTGCACAGCTTCTACTCTACTCGCTACTTGCAACTTGGAAAGAATAGAACTGATATGGTTTCTTACCGTTTTCTCGGTGATATTGCACTGGTCGGCAATGTCTTTATTGCGTAACCCCCTAGCCATAAGATTTAAAATATGGTTCTCCCGCTTTGAAAGTTCACTAAAGTGTTGATTCGTAGTCGTACTTTGTAATTGTCCAAAGTAATCTTGTATCTGCGTAGCGATTATATTCCCATACACAGCATTGCCACTGACAATCAATCGAATCGTACAAATAAGCTCATCATGTCCTATGCCTTTAAGGATATAACCCTTTGCACCTGCCTGAAGTGCTTTAAAGACATTACTATCATCATTAAACATCGTAAGAATCAAAATATTGATGTCTGGACAGGCTGCCATAATATCTTTCGTAGCTTCAATACCATCTGAAGGCGGCATTCTAACATCCATCAAAATAACATCGGGCTCGAGCTCTTTTGCAAAGCTAACAGCATCTATTGCCGTGTCTACTTCACCAACAATCTCAAAACCTTCAACATTTTCTAGCAATAAACGTAAGCCATCACGAAAAAAACTGTGGTCATCCGCAATCAAAATTCGAATATGCTTGTTAGCATTTGTTTGCATCAATCTCCTCCCTTCCTAGTTCTTGTTTTCTAGTTCTTGTTTTCTAGTATATGCAACAATTTAGATAGCAATATAGATGTGCCTTTAAGTGAATCTTTAAATAAATACAGTCTTTTTTCTAAAATACAATCTTTTTGACATTACTTCATGTCCTACTTTTACATTCTAGTAAACATAGATAGGCGCATGTGTATAGGCAATGCATGGGCAATACATGGGCACATGCCCTCTCAAGTACAATACTATATAAAACATAACTGCTATGTAGTCCATATAATCTTCATAAATACTTGATATAAGTCAGAAGTTATTAATTTGTCCTTCAAATGTCCCAAATTTGGGAAATGCATTGTCTTGTAAATGTCCTAAGTGTAGACATAGACCTTCCTAAAATCTGTCCCACCCTTCCTAAAAGCATCCTAAATGTTGCCCCATGCATCTGGTCCAAATACAGTTCTATACTTCAAATTGTAATTAGGCAAGCGCAAACCGTGCACGGTTTTACTTGTTTAGTTCAGAGGTGGAGAGAAGTAGATGATTAAGTCTGTAGCCAGATTTAATTTTCTTCTCTCTACACTTTAAAACACAGCTTTACGCATTAGGCTGTGTTGCCTCAAGACATTCTGATTCTGGAATCCCAAATAGCCATCCAGAAAAGGGGCGGATTCTAGTTGAGGGAGGAGTGGAGTTGCGAGTGGTTTAGTTAGGCCAACTGAGCTGCTCGAGCCCCACAACATTACTAGCTATGCCGTACACAAAAGCACTTCTACGATTTGTTGACTTTCAAACAAATCGGCGAGGCGGATGCCTGTGAAAATCACACAGAGCGAGTAAGAACAAATCCGTTACGCAAAACAGGAGTCAATATTCTGGTAGAACAGCTAATAAATTACTCAGGAGGGTAAGTAACATTATGAAAAAGTTTTTAAATACACCAATTAAGCGTATGGTCACGCTACTGTTATTCAGTCTTTTAGGACTATTCCTTACAGTAGGCATGGCAGGTACTTCGCAAATCTATATTGACGACCTAGATTTTGACTACAGTCTAGATAGCCTAAGAACATCTGCTGACAGCTATGATGGCTTTAGTGAGTCTTTCATCTACAACAGTGAAGATGACCAAGCTGAAAACGTTCCAGTATATGTATATCTTGGTACATTCCACCCAAGTGGTGAGCTACGTGTTTACGTTGACACTTCTAACGAGCTTGATACAACTCTGCCAATGGCAACTGCAGTCGTTCCAGATGGTAGTGGTGAAGTAAGCGACCTATCAGGTGGCTTTGAAGTTATCTCAGAAGCTGTTACTAACGATGACGTAGGTCTAAAACTTAAGGTTGCAAAGGCAAGCCTTGACGATGTTGTTAGTAGCTACATGGACCACCTTACTGCACTTGATTATGCAGTAACCCCAATGCAAGCATCAGGCAGCTATACAGTTGCGAAAAAGTATGCAAATTACATTCTCAGCTTTAAGCAGTCAGGATCTGGAGTAGAGGTTCAGCTAAAAGGCAACTAATCTCACATGACTTCCTACATGAATTCCCACATATATGGATTTTATGAATCCTGTAAGTGAACAACAGTATTACTCTTTACGATACAAAAAAATCTGGATGGCATAAATTTACACCTCAAGAAGTTAATCTTCTTGAGGTGTTTTTGTTTAAATAGCAACCTTAAAAAAGTTATATGCAAGACTCAAAAGAAGTATAGAAGAGCTGTAAACTTGCTTTAAAAATTCGGCTTAATTCAAGCAGCATCATCTTCTGCATTATGTCGATGATTGTTTTCAGGTAACGTAATGAGATTTTGTTGTTTTATTTGATTTCCTTGTCTATCAAAGAAATATGTTTTGTTTTCTTTGTCGCAAGTAGGTTTTTGCTTTATTTGATTACCACTAGAATCAAATTGATACTCTCGTTTATTAATAGAATTTTCCATAGACTCTCCAATCATTCGCAAAAGAGTTAAAGCTATTTCTAAAATACTCTATTGCCATTACTGAAGCGTTTCATTTTTCAACTTCAATTTTGCCTTTAATTATCCATGACCTCACATAAGTAAATAGTCACCTATACTGTTACCGCACGGGTGCGTCCCATATGAGGTTGAAAGTAATTTCACCACTCTGATTTTCAGTATACAGATAAGCGAGCCTTACAGATTCTCAGCTTTATTCTCCCGAATCCACGGTACGAGGTACTTTAAAGTAGCCATCCTCGCTCTCAACAGCCACACCCATTGCATCTTCATGACTAAAGGTTGCTTTTTGCACGTCTTCCCTAAACACATTATACATATCAATCGGACGTGCCATTTCTTCAACACCATCTGTATCTAATTCATTGAGCTGTTGGAAATACTGCAAAGTCTTGTTCAAATCTTGCTTAATCGATTGGGTTTCTTCGTCACTTAACTGCATTCTAGCCAAGTCTAGAAGATGCTGCATATCTTGATCACTAATGACATCACTCATGCTAGACAGTGTAACAGGTTAAGCCATCCATTCACTACAGACACAGCTCTACGGACACAGCCTAACCGTTATAGCTAAAGTAACTAAATAGTTTGCAATTGCATATCATCAGCAAAGGTTGCTGTTTGCTTACTAACTTGGGGCTTTCCCAATGTATTCAGATAAACCAACAAAACTGTACCTTCAAAACCAGTTTCTTCAGCGGTCAGTCGTCCACCATGTGCTTCTACGATACGTCTGGCTA
>CALDTA010000078.1:0-7198 GCA_937924455.1 uncultured Deinococcales bacterium | reverse complement strand
TGAAACAAAAATGGCAATTGCCATGGCACGTCAAGGTGGCATCGGTGTTATTCATAAAAAGATGCCTCTGGAACAACAAGCAGAGATGGTACTCAAAGTAAAACGAAGTGAGTCAGGCATGATTGTTGATCCCATCACGCTTCCACCAGAAGCGAGACTCCAAGATGCCGAAGATTTAATGGCTGAATATCGCATCAGTGGCATTCCGATTATTGAACCTTCTGGCAAGCTAAAAGGAATTATCACCAATCGAGACTTACGCTTCGAAGAAGATTATAGCCTACCTATTTCTGAACGCATGACTAAAGACAGTCTCATCACAGTGCCTGTTGGTACAACACTGATTGAGGCGAAAGAGATTCTTCGTCGGCACCGTGTTGAAAAACTGCTTGTGGTTGATGATGACTATCTTCTTAAAGGTCTTATTACGATTAAAGATATACAGAAAAACATTCAATATCCACTCTCTGCAAAAGATGATCTTGGTCGCTTGAGGGTAGCTGCTGCTGTCGGTGTGTCGGGGGATTTAGAGGCTCGAGCCAACGCCCTAGTCCAAGCTGGTGTCGATGCCCTTGTACTAGACAGCGCCCACGGACACTCACAAGGCATCATGGATGCTTTGAAGTTCTTAAAGAATAAATTTCCAACGGATGTCATCGCTGGCAACATTGCCACCTCAGAAGCAGCACAAGCATTGATAGACAATGGCGCAGATGCCATCAAAGTTGGCATCGGTCCAGGTAGCATTTGTACAACACGTGTTGTTACAGGTGTAGGAATGCCTCAACTCACAGCCATTATGGACTGTGCAAGCATCGCAAGTGCGAACAAGGTGCCGCTAATCGCAGATGGTGGCATAAAAATGACAGGTGACGTCGCCAAAGCGCTAGCAGCAGGCGCAGACACTGTGATGATGGGCAGTATGCTTGCTGGTACAGATGAATCACCTGGGGAAAATATCCTGCGTGATGGTCGTCGCTACAAGGTTTACAGGGGCATGGGCAGTCTCGGCGCAATGGCTGGTGGTAGTGGCGACAGGTACTTTCAAGAAGATGCCAAAAAGTTTGTGCCCGAAGGCATCGAAGGCATCGTCGCTTATAAAGGTAAAGCCGAGGAAGTCATTTACCAAATCGTTGGTGGCTTACGCTCAGCTATGGGTTACTGTGGTTCGCCAGATATTACTGCCTTGAAACAAGCCCAGTTTGTCACCATTACACAAGCAAGTCTGATTGAATCGCATCCACACGACATTACTATTACGAAAGATGCCCCTAACTATAGTTTAAGTAGAAAATCCTAAACGCCAAAGTTAGCTATATCCAAACACGCAAATTTGATATAAACTCCTCTTAGCAATGTCGTCACAAAAAAGTAGGTCTCTCAACACAGGTGTACTCACACTTCAAAACCTCATGATTGTTGGGCTGCTTATCGCAGCACACAGCACCAACGATGCCTATGCTGGTATCCTCTCTCCCCTATTGCCAAGTTTGCAGGAACGTTTTGCAATTGGAGAGACTTTACTTGCTAGCTTTGTTGCCACTGTCTCTTTTTCATCTAACGTGCTGCAACCAGTCTTTGGCGCAATTTCAGATAGGTTTGGGGCAAGAAAAATTGCAGCGATTGGCTTAATCGCTGGTGCTTGCTTGATGTCACTCATTGGCATTGTGCCAAATATAGGCACACTCTTTTTGCTATTGATTGTCGGTGGGCTTGGCTCTGCTGCCTTTCACCCTGCTGCTGTAACAATTGTACGCACTGCCACCTCTGAAATCAGCAATAAGACGCTCACCTTTGGAATTTTCACCTCTGCTGGACCATTGGGTAACGGCATTGGACCACTCATTGTGCTAGCACTTATTGGCACTCTTGGTCTTTCTGCAACACCTTGGTTAATGATTCCAGGGATTATGTTTGGCATCGCCATCTTTCTCTTAGCACCAAAAGCTGAGACGATACAGAAAAAAGAATCGCAGAATATATCGCAAACGCTTCGCAATGTTGCTTCCTTTGTGATTGGTCCAGTCGGTGCATTAGCGCTAGTAGGCATTTTTAGAAGTGTGACCTTTGTTAGCTTTCTCAACAGCGTACCGCTGTGGCTTGTTGAAAAAGGCTACGCTGCTGATAGCCTCATGATTGCTTGGACCTTGTTCACCTACAATGCTGCTTCGGCGCTTGGGATAGTACTGGGGGGTTGGCTCGAGCCTAGAATCGGTCGCTGGCGTATCATCATCGGTTCAACACTTCTCGCCTTTCCTGCTTGCTTTATCTTTTTGTTTATGCCCATTGGCTCTATTTCCTACTTTGCCAGCATCGTCATTGCAAGCATTTTGGTCAACTGCTGCATCGCATCCTTAGTTGTCAGCGCACAAGACCTAGCCCCCAATGCAGTTGGCGCTGCTTCTGGAATGCTCATGGGTCTTACATGGGGCATGGCTGGAATTATTTATATTGGCATAGGTGCTTTGCAGGAAATCATCGGCATACAGCCATCGCTCTATGTAGCCTTTAGCTTTTTGCTGCTTGCTTCGCTGCTTGCGTTCATCATCTTCAAAACAAGGTTTGGGCAAAAACAAGCACTTTAAAAGTTAATTCTGTGGTTTCTTATCAATCTTACTTTGGGGGAGAAAGCATCCATTGATCTACCTCCCACATACTGACAGTCTCATCAGACAATACTTCTAATAGCTCCAAAAACCCCATTTTGTCTCCATCAATTTCCGAGACGAAGTTTAAAATGTCTTGATGTAAACGCTTAGGAACTATTTCCTGTTGATTGGCTTCATCAATTCTATCTAATGCCTCAATAAAACTTATTTTTTGAGTATCTAACTGCCGCATCATACTTACAACTTCTGCCCTGTATTCATCCCAAGTATTAATCATTGTAAACCTCTTCCATAATTGTAAGGACGCCATCCTACAAAACTACTTGATTCAAAAACCACCTGTTCAAAAGCATATTAATAGTAAGTTCATACCTAAAGCTCAGTCATATTTTTTCTCATAAAACTCTTTAATACCCCTGATTTTCTGTGCTACTTTGGGATTTGAATTTCTATTTTCTTACTGTATAAACATGACTCAAAAGCGCTTCACAAAACAGCTTCAAAACACTATGTTCTGCCTTGTACATAGCTTGGTGTTTTTATCGCTTTGTTTTGCGCCTTTGCTAAGCAATGTTTTGCAAAATCTAGAAGCTGAGCAATCTGTAAAAACATCTCAATCAAAAGAAGTATCTAAAACTTCTACTAGCGAAAATGCCGAAGATATCAGTGAAGTTGGTCTCAACAATCCGCTCAAAAGTTTTTGGTCTTTCAACCGATTATCTCAAAGATATTTTACAAATAGAAAATATACACCGAATAAACTTAGTGAAAGCAACAATTTTCAACATAAAGCCTTAAAACACACAGTTTTTTATACTAGTTTTCAATCAACCTTATTAACAAGTAAACATGTCGTTTTAGAACAACCTACGCCTCACTTAGCTGATGCAAAGCGCTATCTTAGCTATGCGAAGCTGCAACTTGAGGGTGGGTAATAGTTACGCTCTTGTCACTATTTAGGTAGTGATAATTAGTGGCTTGGAGTTTTTTGTAAGAAAAGCAATCCCCCCTAGCCCCCCTTAATAAGGGGGGAACAATACTCACAACTTCTTTAGCCCCCTTATCAAGGGGGCAGTGAGCAAAGCGAGCGGGGGATTCGTCGCAAAGATTATCAAAATACGCTTTAACTGAACTCACAGTCTCACTTAAAAGCATTAGCAGAAGTTATCAAACTAGAACAAACACAAACTAATTTAGAAATTTGGAGATATAAACAATGAACAGACGTTCTTTTACCGCAATTGCTCTACTAGCAGCAATTATCGCCTCAATTGCCTACATCTGGCAACCGTGGAACCCTGACCCTGCGCTCAAGCTTGGTCTTGACCTTCAGGGTGGTTTGCGTGTGGTCTTGCAAGCCGAAGAAACTGAAGTCCTTCGTGAAGACCTTGTTGCAGCTCGTAATGTTATTGAAAACCGTGTAAACGAATTTGGTGTGGCTGAGCCAACCGTACAAACTGTTGGTGACCGTCGCATCATGGTTGAGCTACCGGGTCTTAGCAGCGATCAACAAGATCGTGCGCTTGACTTAGTGGGTCAACAAGCAGTTTTGGAATTCCGCTTAGCTAAACCTGAGTTTGAAGGAATTGTCGGACCTGGCGCACCGCTTGAGCAACTTGAAGATGTTGCCTTCACAGGTGAAATCATCAGCAATGCCTCAACTGGCTTTAACAACACTAGCGGTCTTGGTGGTACCTTAGTATTTTTCGATATTAAAGGTGAATACACACGCGAATTTGGTACCTTCACTGGCAATAACCTAGGTCGCCAAATGGCAATTGTGCTTGATGGTGAAATCATGAGTGCGCCACGTCTAAATGGGGTTATCAGCACAAATGGTCAAATTGAAGGCTTTGCTGACTTTGAAGAAGCAAGTGACTTAGCCCTTGTACTTCGTAGTGGTAGCTTGCCAATCAATCTAAAAGTTGAAGAAATCCGTGCCATCGGTCCAACGCTTGGTAAAGACTCAATTTCTGCAGGTCGCCGTGCTGCACTTATCGGTGGTGGCGCTGTTGTCTTGGCTGTTATATTAGCCTATGGTCCACTTTTTGGTGGGGTTCTAACCTTTGGTCTTATCCTTGCCATGCTCTTTATCTTTGGCATCTTAGGTGGTCTTAAAGCTGTACTTACGCTACCTGGTCTTGCAGGTCTTGTGCTGACTATCGGTGCTGCGGTTGACGGTAATGTTATTTCTTTTGAACGTATCAAGGAAGAACTTAAATCTGGCAAAGGCTTGCGGCTAGCTATGAAAAACGGCTTTGGGCACTCACTCTCAGCCATTATTGATGCAAACGTAACAACACTCCTCGCTGCTGCTGCGCTATATCAGTACACCAGCGGTCCTGTGCGTGGTTTCGCTGTTATCCTTGCGATTGGTATTATCTCTGCTGTTTTTGTAAACATCGTGGTTGTACCATTCTTGCTTGATGTCTTTACAACTCGTAATCGTCGCAGCTTCCTAACACCACTTGGTCAGTTCTCTGGACTGCGCTTTGTAAATAAAGCAGGTGTTGTAATGGCTATCTCTGGCTTACTTGCAATCGCTTCTCTAGGTTACTTAACCGTTAGAGGTGTCAACCCATCAACTGACTTCACGGGCGGCTCGAGCATCCTTTATAAAGTAGCTGAAGGTATTGATACCAACAACGTACGTGATGCAATCGATACACTAGGCGTAACTGGCGTCACAGGTGGTGGCGCAGTCATTCAAGAGGTTATTGATAACACCATCGACGGTAACTTACTCTCTGTTCGTGTAGGTCTACAACCTGGGGCAGAAGGTAGTGATCGCTTCGCAACAAACCTTGGAACTGCTATCAATGCAGACTTGCTACAAGCTGACTTTGTCGGTCCTGCTGTAGGTGAGGAACTACGAAGAGCAGCTATTACTGCGCTTCTTGTAGCTATAGGACTCATCCTCTTGTATGTTGGTATTCGATTCTGGCCAAACTGGATTATTGCGATTGCAGCTATTATCGCTGTGGTTCACGATGTTGTTTTGGTACTTGGCATCAACAGAATCACAGGTGCTGAATTTAGTATTCCTGTTCTCGCAGCAATCCTCTTCGTGATTGGTTACTCACTAAACGATAGTATTATTATTTCTGATAGAATCCGTGAGAACCTCAAGAAAGTTCGTGGCTTGAGCTATGAAGAAGTGGTTGATTTAAGTGTAAACCAAACGCTTTCAAGAACTTTGATTACGTCTGGTACAACCTTGCTTGCCATCCTTGCACTACTCTTCTTTGGTGGTAGCGTACTTCGTGACTTTAGCGTAACGCTGCTAATTGGTATTGCAGTGGGTACGTACTCAAGTATTTTCATTCTTGCACCAATGGTGGTTTGGTTTAAAAACCGTCAGCGTAATAGTGCAGGTGGTACAGGTTCAGGTCGTCGTGGTAGACGGGCTCGAGCCTAACAAAGGTCTGAACAAAGACCTAACAAACATAGAACAACGTTCGTAAATACAAAAAAGAAAGTGGCGGTCAAACAACCGCCACTTTTTTATAGCTCACTATTACCGTGTCCGAAAATACATGTAGGAAAGTATTCACTTAAAAACGTCAGGTGCGTTAGTTTATTCCGCTAGCAACCGAGACACTATCCAAAAACATGTTCAGACTTTAATACGGATTCAAGCGGAATTGGTATAAATCAGTACTCAGTCTTCGTACCCAAACTATGAATCTTAGAAAGCTGCTTGACAGCCTCATCTAAGTTCACATCTAAACCAGACCACAAACGGCGCTGCACCTCTTGCCTATGATACATAAAACCAATGTAATCTTTACCTTGAGCAGTGCCTTCAAACACTGCCTTTTCGTGTTCATGCAATTTTACTGCTAACTGCGCTGTAGACGTGACTTTTAAATCTTCAACCATCTTCGACATAATAGCAACACTATAGAGAATGATGGCTTAAGTAACTCTGACTAGCTCAAACATTAATGCTTCAACCAAGTTTGTTAATCTTTGAATGCATTATAGATAAAGCCATATAGATGAGATTATAATTATGATTAGCCCAAAGCATCTAAGTTAAACTATCTTATGGAATTTACACGAGAAGATGCTTATCAACTGATGATTGAGTGGACTGAATCAGAGAGCTTACGCAACCACATGCTAGCAGTAGAAACTGCAACCGTTGCCTATGCCAAAAAGTACGGTGAAGACGAAGAGAGATGGGGCATCGCTGCCCTTCTTCACGATTTTGATTACGAAAAACATCCTGACATTGATGTCGAGAACCAGACAGGTCACCCTTTTGTCGGTGTGGCTCACTTGAAAGAACTAGGCTATCCAGAAGATATTTTGAATGCAATTTTGGGTCACGCTGATTACTCAGGCGCACCTCGCAACGACCTGATGTCTAAATCACTGTACGCCTGCGATGAAATCACTGGTCTGATAACCGCAGCCGTGCTTGTGCGTCCAGACAAAAACATTGCCAACCAAACCATCAAAAGCCTCAAGAAAAAGTTCAAAGATAAAGCCTTTGCTAGAGGTGTCCACCGAGAAGATGTCATCCGTGGCGCTGAAGAACTTGGTGTAGAGCTTTGGGAACATATCGGTTTTGTGCTTGAAGC
>CALDTA010000077.1:0-5223 GCA_937924455.1 uncultured Deinococcales bacterium | reverse complement strand
ATGTCATGGACTATACTTAGATTCATGTCATCTGAACCTCTTCAAACTGAACCTCTTCAGGCAGAATCTTTTCAGGCAAGTCAATTACAACAATCTGCTCCAGTTGCGCCTAAAGCGCGGCTCGAGCAGATTGATATTTTGCGTGGTATTGCTCTTTTGGGCATCTTAGTTGTAAATATGCTCAGCTTTTCTGGTCCATACCTAGAGGTGCCAAGCCTTAGCTTCTGGTCATCTTTTCCAGACAAAGTGGCTGAATTTCTGATTATTATTTTTGCCGAAGGTGCTTTTTACTCCATATTTTCGTTCTTGTTTGGTCTTGGTTTTGCTTTGCAGATACTTAGTGCAGAGGCAAAAGGTGAGCTTGCTCTAAAAAGCTTTGGCGCAAGATTTCGAAGAAGGTTATTCTTTTTATTTATCTTCGGTCTCATCCATATCTTCTTGATTTGGGAGGGCGATATCTTAACCCAGTATGCCATTACAGGTTTTGTACTGCTCTTGTTTCGAAATCGCTCACTTGCACAAATCCGCCGTTGGATTATCGGCTGTATCATCGTTTCGCTTAGTTTTTTTGCTTTAACAGGTCCATTTATTGTTGGTGATGGTGCTGATGTACAAGAAGTAATTGAGCTGATGGGAAATGGTAGCTATGTTGATATCTTGATTGATAGAGCTGGCTACGCTGTAGCAACTGTGTTTGGTAGCCTTTTTCTGATACCCACAATTTTGTGGCTTTTTTTAGTGGGTCTTGTTGCGGGTAAGACAAGGTTCTTTCACGAACTAGAACACAAAGGTCCATTTTTAAGACGTGTGCTTAGCATTTTGTTACCGCTTGCCCTGATTGCAAAAGGCATATTGGCCTATCTACTTATCACTAACCCAGCAGGGTCTTGGAATTTTGTATTTTCTTGGGGATTGGGTGGACCGCTACTTGGCTTTAGCTACATCGCCATATTGCTACTCATCATGCAGCGTCCTTTAGGATTGAAGCGCCTGAGTGTGCTTGCGCCTGTTGGGCGCATGGCACTGACCAATTACATTTCACATTCACTTATTTGTACGACACTTTTTTATGGTTATGGATTTGCTTTGTACGCACAATTGGGTCCAGCTATTACTGCACTCATAGCGATAGCGATATTTGTAGCGCAAATCGTCTTAAGCAATTGGTGGCTAGCTCGTTTTCGCTTTGGACCACTTGAATGGCTTTGGCGTTCATTGACCTATGGTAAATGGATTAACCTTACTAAGATTCAATAAAAATAGGCTAGGACGTAAGGGTGCATCCTTGTTTTAGAGGAAAAAAAACTTCGACTAATTAACAAAGCTAGGATATATGCGATACGGATGCACCTTTGGAGTTTTCTCCGCTTTGCTGCGAAAACGTCCTACGCTTGCTTGTCCTTCATGTTGCGGATGCACCCTGAACGTTTCATTGACTTGAAACCTTGTAGGGATAGCATGTTTTTGTAGCAACGCGAAAAAAACTGCCGTGGTGGGTGTAAAAGTGTAACTGTAGGGCATTCTTTCATTTGCTTAAGGATATGTGGATACAATTTGCCAAAATACAGTTGCACCAGTAAGCTAAAGATATGACAGAACAACGTGCTCAAAACCGTTTGGCAAAAGAGAGTAGCCCTTATTTGCTACAACATGCTAGTAACCCAGTTGATTGGTATCCGTGGGGTGAAGAAGCCTTTGAAAAAGCTAAAGCTGAAGACAAACCCATCCTGTTATCGGTAGGTTATTCCGCTTGTCAGAAGTGCAATGTGATGGCACAGGAATCTTTTGAAGATGAAGCAACTGCGGACATCATGAACAGGGATTTTGTGAGCATATTGGTAGACAGTGAAGAGCGTCCAGATATTGATGCTATCTACATGAATGCCCAGCAAGCTTTAACAGGTCAGGGTGCTTGGCCGATTACGATTGTGATGACACCAGATGCCAAACCGTTTTTTGCAGGTAACTACTTTCCTATTCGGAATGACTATGGTCGTGCAAGCTTTCAGCGTATCTTAGGAACGCAAGCGAAGATGTGGCAGACAAGACGCCGAGATGTTGATAGGGAAGCTGAGAACATCACCAAACATCTTCAAAATGCTGAAGAGCGAGGCAAAAGAGCTACTGATATTAGTGAGGCTATCTTAGTAAAAGCACATGCGGGTCTAAAAGAGGTTTACGATAGTGTGCATGGTGGTTTTGGTCGTACACCTAAGCTTCTGCCACATGGTAGCTTAAAGTTTTTACTACGTAGAGATAGTCAAGGAGATATTCAAGGTGATTATCCAGACGTTAAAGAAATGGCATATCACACGCTAGACCGTATGGCACAAGGTGGCATCTATGACCAGATTGGTGGTGGCTTTTCTCGCCATAGTATAGATGAAAAATGGCTTGTACCTCAGTTTGAAAAAATCCTTTCTGATAATGCTCAATTGGTGAGTCGCTATGCTGAAGCTTATGCATTAACAGGCAAGCCTTTATATAAAAACATAGTTGAAGAAACCATCGCTTGGTTAAAAAGAGACATGCTTAGTCCTGAAGGTGGCTTCTATAGCTCTCTGGATGCGTATTTTGAAAGTACAAGTGATGACGACAGTGATGAAACATCGCCTTATGTATGGCAAGAAGCGGAAGTTGGTTCTTTGCTGAGTAAAGGTGTTGAAGGTAAGTATTACCTGTGGCAAGAAGCTGAAGTTGATGCCCTACTTAGAGATGCAAACCTTGGGGAAGATGCAGCCTTAGTTAAGGCTTACTTTGACATTAGTGAAGCTGGGAACTATAAAGAACATAATATTTTGAATGTTAAGCAAGCGCCTGAGGCTGTTGCGGAGCAGTTTGGGATTAGTCTTGAGGAGCTAGAGGAGAAAATAGCTGGGGTTAAGAGGGTGTTGGGGGAGGCTCGAGCCAGCCGTCCAGCCCCCCGTGTAGACAAGAAAATTCTCTGCTCTTGGAACGGACTTATGCTCACAGGCTTAGCGGACGCAGCTAGAATTCTAGATAATCAAGACTATCTGAAGCTAGCTACTGGCAATGCTGAATTTATCCGTAATACCTTTTACAAAGATGGTCGCTTGCTTCACAGCCACAATGATGGTGTGAGCAAAATCAATGGACTTTTGGAAGACTATGTGTACACTGCACTAGGTATGCTTTCGCTGTATAAAGTAACGGAAGACAAGCAGTGGTTGGATTTTGCTCAGGGTTTAGCTGAAAGCATACTTGAGCAATTTTTAGATGAACGCTTTGGTGATTTTTACACAACACCACATGGTGCTGAAAAGCTTATCTTTCGCCCCAAAGCTTATTTTGACGATGCCACGCCAGGTGCGAATGCAGCCGTTGCAGAATTGCTTTTAAAACTATCTAGGCAAAATAGTAATCAAGAGTTTGAAGACTATACAAGCAGTATTTTGAAAATCATGGCTAATCCTATGCAAGCTCAGCCGATTGGTTTTGGGAGTATGTTGACAGTGTTGGATATGCTGTACGAGACCACTTAAAAAATCTGCAATAAAAAATAGGATGCATGAAAATGCATCCTATCCATAAGTATTGAACCGTCGTAGCTTATTGCGAAAATGCTAAAGAAGCAATCCAGTTATCAGTTAACTCTGCAGTTAAGTCCATAACCTCATACTCAAGGAGTGAGTCAGGGAAATTCTCGATGTTTGTTTGGTTAAGTGTGTTCAGAGACTCGATGTAAAGGTTTCTAGCATCATTCCAGCTAGCTACGAAGTCACCACCTTGACCAAGATTGTTTGCAAGTAGGTTAGCGTCTACTTGCTGTAGTGCGCTCACATCATCAATGATTGAGCCTTTTGCTTTGCCAATGAGTGCGGCTAGTGGCTCAGCTTCAAAAGCGTCTTGACCAATATCAATCATATCAGCCAAATCAGTAATTGTTTGCTCAATATCAATTTTTTGCTGGTTGTATAACTCAGCGGCAATAGTCGCATCGCCATTTTTGAGGTCGCTGAGTAGTCTTTGTGCATTGACTAAGTCAAGCATGGCAGAACGTACACTAGCAAGCTGAGTACCTTTATCACCAAGCGCTTCTAGTTTGGAGCTGTTGAGTGCGCTCGAGCAGTTCAACCACTGGTTCATTGCTTCAATTCTACTATTGTAGTCATTACCAGCTTTTAGACTCACATAGGTGTCTGGACGTAGCGCAACAGTTTGTTCGCAGCTCAGCACATTGGTCATTGGTGTGATTAAGATGCTTTGTGGAGCAATTGGTGCAGCAACCTCTTCTTGAGCTGGCTCTACTGGTGCAATTAGTTGACCTGTTAGACCATTTGATTGTTCAGTTGTTTGTGTAGATTGTTCAATAGGTGTTGTTGTAGTTGTTGTTTCAACAGTAACTTGTTGCTGGTTGTCTTGCTGAGTTTCTTGTTGTGTTTCTTGTTGTGTTTCTTGAACAACAGGTGTATTGCGGTAAAGGATTTCAAATTCTCTCAGTACAACAGAGCGATTTCCATAGCCAATTACACAACCAGTGCTTGGGTTTAGATGACCAACATGAATACCACCTTGGTGTTCACTACGACATACAGCAATTTGTTCGCCTTGTGGTGTTATGCCTCCGACAAGAGCTCCCTCACGCTGTTCTGCAAGACCTGCCCAAGCTACATTTCCACCTACGAGAAGTTCAAAATTAGGGGTGAAATATTCGTTTGGACCATAGCCAATGTTACATGTTGGTGGCAAAAATGGTCTAAGGTACACTCTTCCAGGATATGTACCGCTACGATACTCAACACGACAAATCAATTGAGGTTGATTATTTTCTTGACCACCTATAATAGAATTTCTTGGAAAATCCTCACCAATTTGGTAAGGAATCCAGGCTTGCTCTTGAGCGTTACCAAAGCTTAGAAAAGCAGTGATAGCTATCAGTATAAATGCACTGGCTAAACGAGATAGGACTTGATTCATAAGTCTCAAAATTCCCTTCTTTAACTATGAACTTTCAAATTTTCTCAAGATACAACACTGCTTTAATTATCTATTTGCCTAGTTTTTACTTACATAGTAAGGCAAATTAGTGTGGCAAGTGATTATACTGAGAATACAGTTCTTCCGAAATATATTAACATTTCTTCATTCTCGGATTACCTTTTGATACCTTTTTGCGTCTTACCAAGCTGTCAATATGCAAGCAACATTCTAGGATGCCTTCAGATCTAGCTACGGTAGTTACTTGCTGTATGCAATACAAAT
>CALDTA010000076.1:0-8462 GCA_937924455.1 uncultured Deinococcales bacterium | reverse complement strand
AGCTAACGTAGCAGCCGTTACAAAAAGCGAATTGAACATGAACCGAAATAACGGCACACGATTAAATGCACCTATATAGTTATCTAAAGAGATATCCCCATACGGAATAAAAGCTTTGAGTGAACCGCTATCTCTTAAAAGTTGTAAATCAGGCTTTAAAGACGAGACAAGCATGAATACTAGAGGGAAAATAAATATTATGGCAACTACTATCAGTAGGGCATAACGAAGTACGACGCCTAAACGATAATTAGCCCCTTTAACAGATTGACCTGAACCTACCATCAGTTAGTCCGCCTTTCTCTAGTAAAATAGGCTTGAAAGAGCGATATACATATTACGATTAAAAAAAGTAAAACTGAGATGGCTGACCCACCTGCAATATCTTGCTTTTGGAAACCTCTAACATAGGCTTGAAAAACCAGAGATTGAGTTGAGTCTAAAGGTCCACCGTTGGTCATGACATCCACTTGTATAAAGAGTCCAAAGGCTTGCATGGTGATAATAATAAGAATGAATACTGCGGTATTTCGCAAGCCTGGCCATGTAACGTGGCGGAATTTTTGCAATACACTTGCACCTTCTGTAGACGCAGCCTCATAGAGTACTGATGGAATAGTTTGTAAACCTGAAAGCCAAATAATCATATGGAAACCAACCCCTTGCCATACAGACATAACAATGAGTGCGCCCATAGCTAAAGATGGATTGGTTAACCAATTGGCACCTTGAAAATTGCCAAAGCTAATCATATTCAGCAAGGAATTTAAGAGACCGTTATTTCCGTCATAAATAAAGCGCCAGAGCATGGCGATAACCACCATAGATATAACCACTGGCATAAAATATATAGTTCTAAAAATATTGATACCTGGTAGCTTCTGATTAATCAGTAAAGCTAAAAGTAGTGCCAAGCTACCTTGTAAGGGTGCAACAACCAAAACAAACAAAAAGGTGTTGAATAACGCCTTGATAAATACGACATCACTCACAAGCAGATAAAGTCTATTTTGCCCCACTTGCCAAGACTTGTACTCACGCAAACCATTTAGTTGGGGGTAATCAGGATTGTTGCGTGTATAGCCTCTTAAGCGTTCGTAAGTATAGTCACCGTTTTCATCTAGGACTGGGTTTCCAGTGGCATCTAGGGTGGGCTCGAGCGTAAAGGTACGCATCGTCATCATCCGCTTGTAGTTACGCAAACCAACAAATTCAGTAGGGTTTGGCGAGATTAAACGCTGATTGGTAAATGAAAAACCAACAGCCGCGATGAAAGGTGCGATAACAAATAACCCCAATAAAATAATTACAGGCGCAGCCATAAGCCAGCCAGTAATAGCTTCACTATGTTTATGATTAAACTTTGATTTTTTCTGGCTAGGTTGCTGAAGCATATGGTTTTAAATTCCTAAAATAATTTCTCAAATAAAAATACAGAATGTCTTTCAAACATCAAACATATTTTGACTAAATGTTCGGTATTAAAATAGTTTACATGATGTCTTTTGAGGGAAAATTCCAAAAATCATGGGGCTGTAGACGGTCTACAACCCCACTTAACATCACTCTTTATAGATTACACAGCTCTTTAGTAGCGTGTAGTTATCAAGTGATTATGGCTTATTTTTAATCACAAACTATAGGGTTAGTTATTAAAAACCGTAACCGCCATTGTTTTCGATATCAGTATTGATTTCATCAACAGCTGCGTCTAAGGTGTCAATTACATCTGCACCATTTGCGATGTCAGCAAGTGCTTTTTCAAACACAAGTGCCATAACAACATAGCCAGGTGTAGCTGGACGAATAAGACCTTGCTCGTTGCTTAGTCCGAAGAATACTTCTAGTGGACCACCGTCAGCATAGTTTGGTGTATCTGCCGCTGCTGCTGGTGTTGCAGGAACAAGTCCTGTTGTTTCTGAAAATGCTGTTAGGTACTTATCTTGAATTGCATGCTGAATAAACGCTCTTGCACCGTCTGGGTTCTCGCTACTAGCTGAGATACCAAATTGCCAAGACGCAGCACCAATTTTTGGACCGTTACCAAAATCAGGCGCAGGTAAGAAAAGTGCATCATCACCAAATGCTTCTAAAGCACCAAGTGCTGCCCAGTTACCATTCCACTGAAGTGCATAGTTACCATCAATAAAGCCAGTCTCACGGTCAGCACCATCTTGACCAGGACCTGGTACATAGCCATTTTCGAACAGGCTCTGCCACCAGTTGCCAAAGGCAACTGCTTCGTTTCCATTTAACACACCTTCTGCTGTTGTGTAGGTTGAACGATCAATCATATCCGCGCCATAGCTCTGTAATAATGGAGAGAATGCATATGGATACCATTCACCAGTCCATGCCATACCTAAATCTAGTGGATAGTCATAGTCGCCAGTTGCAGCAAGCTTTTCAAGAACATCATCAAACTCAGTACGGTTCCATGGATTGTCTAATGTAGGAATACGAATATTGTTTTCTTCAAGTACAGACTTACGAGCAAACATTGCAATCGCAGCGTCCCATAGACCTACAGAATAAACTTCGCCTTCCCATTCACCAATAGCACCAGGTAGGAAGTTATCAAGCGCACCATCTGGCAGGTTTAGAGGTTGCATATAGCCTGACCAAGCCCAGTTAGGCATAACAGGACCATCAACATCAATGATGTCTGGAAGTGTATCGGACAGCGCAGCTGCAACAATAGATTCGTTATAAGCTTCTTGCGGGAACTCTTCTAAAACAACTTCCCAATCACTCTGAGAACCATTGAAATCATCAATAATCATCATAAGCGTAGTACGCTCAGCATCATTACCAGCACCGTGATACCACATGCTCAATTCAGTTTGAGCAAAGCCTAGGGTTAGCAAAGAAAGAATCATTGCTACAAAAAGGTTTTTCATTATTTCTCCTTCGGTAAATCTATTAAAGCCTAGTAAAGCCTAGTAAAACCATATGCCTATAAAACCACATGCAAAAAAGGTATTACTATTGGATTCTTCTTGAAATTAATTTGGAATTAATTCGATCACCTAATTTGTACTCAGACATTTCAGATGATCGAATATGCAAAAAGTATCCGTATTTTGGAATCGATTCCAATTTTGCCTAAAAGCAGATTTGTGTAACACGTGCTCAAGGTATGAAAATAACAAAATGCTTATCACCATACTCGTGTAGACATAAAATCAACAAACTTGGAACTGTTTCCAACTGAAAACAATCTTAATATCAATTGTTAATGTTTGTCAAGCTTTGTGCGAGTTTCGTTCAATCAGGTCACATTTAATCTTGTATTGCTCAGCCTTCTGATTACCCTCTAAATTGCTATCTAAATTGCTATCCAAAAGGTATTTGATTGCCCAAGCACCCATCTTTGCATGGGGTAATTCCATAGTAGTTAAGGCTGGGCGTAAGCTTTCAGAAATAATTTCTTGATTATCAAACCCCACAACAGCAATATCATTGGGTATTGAATAACCTAACTCTTTAATCGCATCAAAAGCACCCATCGCAATTCGGTCTGTGCCACAAAAAAAGGCTGTTATGTCTTTATCTAACCTTAAAAGTTCGCTTGCATATTCATAACTATTTTTTACATCTGGACAATCTCGTACCAGCTTTTGGCTAAAGCGAATACCATGTTTTTTCAAAGCTGCTTTATAACCTGCCAACCTTAGAACAGGTGCAGGAAAACCAGAATCAGGTGAGTCATTATTGAGAAATGCAATCTTTTTGTGACCTTCTTCTATCAATAACTCTGTAGCATCAAAACCACCTTGAAATTCATCAGGTACCACCGAAGGTAGATTTTTACTTTTTGTGAAACAATCAACTAACACGGTAGGCTTTTGATAGAATTCTTTTGGTAAAAATACTTCTTGGTGAAACATTGCAGCGTAGATAATTCCTTCAACATCACGGTCAAGCATGGTCTTGATTGCTTTAAGCCGAAGCTCACTATCCCCTATTGGGTCAATAACCAAAATAACTTTGCCATACTCCGTGGCAGTTTGTTGAATACCTGTGATTATGTTATTTGCAAAAGGTGTCGTTGTAACTTGGTCAGCAATCAAACCTATAATATTTGATTTTTTAGTTTTGATATAACGTGCAGCAAGATTTGGTCTATAGCCAACTTCTTCAATAATTTTTTGAACTTGTTCTCTCGTCTCTTTTTTAACATTGACGTCTTCATTCAAGACACGAGAAACTGTGCCAACACCAACTTTGGCTAATTTAGCTATGTCTTGAATCGTGTAACGTTTTGTGGTCATAACTATTTTGTAATCATAACTAGTGCTTTAACAAGTGAAAATCTAAGGGTGAATAAAGGGTGAATAAAGGGTGAATAATCTGAATTAGCTATACTATATCTGTACCCATAAGCTTTTTAGAGTTTAGCTTCCAAAACATACCCTTTTAGTATCAGTTGTCGCTGTACTAGATTGTTTAAAGTACCTTGCTAATAAGGTAGCTAGCTAGATTTAGCCTATTTCCGCTGAGGGCAACTTGTCAAGGTGGGTACACGTGGATACACAAGGTGGATACACAGATAAAGTATTATCTTCCATGATGCAAGCTCTACGGTCAGATAGTATCTCTGGTCAGATAGTGTCTCTACTAGTGTCTCCACTCATAAAAATCATCTAAACCCCTTATCCACCTTATCTCAACATGTTATACTTTCTGCATGAGCTTTAATAAAAGCTTTAGGCTAACTCAAAAAAGTTAGTACTTCTTTATTAGGAGAAAAAATGCGTAAAGTCTTAGTATTATCTCTTGCATTAGTCTTCAGTGTTTCCTTTGCACAAGACTTCGTTATGGGCATCAACTTTGATGCTGGTGGTAAGTTCGATGGTTCTTTCAATGAAGGTACCTTCAATGGTTTTACAAAAGCACTTGAAGAACTAAGTAGTGAGTACGACATCGAAGCACTAGAGTTCGAAGGTTCACCTGATACATTTGCACAAGGTCTAAGAAATATGGCAAGCGAAGGTGCAGAACTAATCGTTGCTCCAGGCTTCTCTCAAGCTGACGCAATCTCAACAATCGCTAAAGAGTTCCCAGATACAAATATCGTAAGTATCGATGGTTGGAATCCAGAACCAGGTCCAAACGAGCTATATGTTGGCTTCACTGAGCACGAGGGTAGCTACTTAGTAGGCTATATCGCAGGTAAACTAACTCAAACAGGCGTTGTTGGCTTTGTTGGTGGTATGGATATTCCTCTCATCCAAAAATTCGACCTTGGTTACCAAGAAGGTGTTATGAAAGCTTGTGCAGACTGCACAATCATCTCTAACTATGTGGGCGTTACGCCTTCAGCGTGGAACGATCCTGCAAAAGCTAAAGAGCTTTCAACCCTACAACACGGTCAGGGTGCAGACATTATCTTCGCTGCTGCTGGTGCATCTGGTAATGGTGTTATTGACTTCGTAAAAGAGAACATGTGCTATAGCCACGATGACCTAGGTATGGACATGCGCGAGTCTCCAATCAGTGCTGCACTTGATGGTATGGCAACATCTGATGACTATGCTGCTAACTGTGAAGGCAAACAGCCTCTATTTGCAATTGGTGTAGATAGCAACCAAAACCCATTTGGTGATACTGACGATAATCCAGAAACACTAAACCACGTTCTTACAAGTATGCTTAAGCGTGTTGACGTTGCAGCTTACAATGCTGTAAACGCAATCGTAAACGACGAATTTGAGGGTGGCTACCTAACACTTGATCTTGCTGCAGAGGGTGTTGGCTATGCACTAGACGAGTACAACAGTGCTCTAATTGATGACGCACTTCAGTTAGAACTTCAACTTATCACTGACTCAATCGTTAGTGGTGAAATTGTAGTTACTGACTATACTGCACAGTAATTCTTAGCACACAATAATTGCTAAAGCAATTTAGCTAATTACTAACCCCTTTCTAGATTTTAGAAAGGGGTTTTCTTTTTTTGTTTTAAACAAGTTTTGCTTTAAACCGCATCACACATAAACAAAGCAGCTTGTAAAACAGTATGTGACCCTTTATCCAGATCACTGTATGCCTTCACTTTGTCATCTTCCTCAATACTCCACCAGACTGAAAGCACTGACTGTACAATCATCCAAGCAGTTATTTGCTTGGCATCTAGCTCCAGTACATCACTAAAAATTTCAATCCGCTTTTGAATAGTGTTTTTCAAATTACTATCCTGCACAAGCTCATGCGGATTCCGCAAAAACGCACCTATCTCATAACTCTTGTCACCGATAATACCTTTAGGATCGATAACCATCCAGCTATCACCTTTAGATATAATATTATCGTGGTGTAAGTCGCCATGGAGCAGCACTTGTGAATCCATAGGTGAATCTATAGAACCTAATAAATCAGGTAACTTTGCAAAGGAAAATTCTAGAAGTTCATATGGAAACACTTTGCTTTGTTCGCTTTTCTCAATAACTTCGAATGCTTTCAGCCAATCTCTGATATGTGGAAAGCTATGACCTTTTGCTAAAGGTTTTGAAGCTTGCTTGAGGTAATCTTTCACGGCTCGAGCCCCAACCTCAGTCGCCTCAACATCAGACAATTCCCCTTGCCTTAGCACTTCACGCAAAGAAACGCCAGGTTCTATGCGTTCTTGAAGCAGAACTGCGTCTTCTTTTGAAGCATGGATAAGTTTTGGCAAACCAATACCCGCAAAATGCCTTAAGGTATCTATTTCAGTATCAAACTCACGATTTGGCACACCACACTTAAAAATATAGCGCTCCCCATTTTTTCCTAAAGCAGGTGCAACAAAATTAATGGATAGATTTGGAACAGGCGCAAAAACCTCTATATCCCATAACGCTTCATAACGCTTTATGAAGTCAGGCAAGCCTGTCAAAAAGACTAGAGCACGTTCTCCAAAATAGGTATCTAAATTCTTTAGGAACTTTGGATTTAGACTGCTAATGAATTTCGATTGGCTCGATTGGCTCGATTGGCTCATTACTATTTAGTCTAACGCAAACTGATACAAACTAATACAAACTGATACAAACGAATACCAATTACTAAAGACACGATTTATAGATAAAAACTTCGAATTATTTTCAGCATCTTCATTAAGTCTTACAAAACAAAACTAAGTAAGTTTGCAGAAATACTTTGCATCCTAAAGTACATTTTAGGTTTTTACGGAGAAGAGATGGAAAAATGGTTGACAATTTGAGTCAGCCATTCTTTTTTTAGTACAGCTAGTTATTCCTGCTATAACTTTTGTGTAAGACTTGATTCACTACACTACCCTTTAGCTTCATCTTATTCTTTTGTACTAACTGGAGCACAAAAACATCAAGTAAAATATTTAGAAATATGCCTCCTCTTTCACTGTCTAATTTCACTCTTTTTTTTACAATAAGTTCTGTACTTCTTTTATCTGGACTAAGCTACGTTTTTGGTCACGGTCAATCAAATGCCTACCATAGACTCGAAGACGTAACCGTGTGTTTAGATAAACGCTCTGTGTCTGTTGCCATAAATTTAGGGGAAGAAAGAGAGGATGTGCAGGAGCTTGTTAGGGAGCTCGAGCTCACCCTCAAATCCTACATAACCACTACACTCAAAACGACCCTCGTCCCCTTCAAAGAAGCAAGAAACTGTCCTGACAACACCCTTTTTCAAAGTCTCTTTGACATCCGACCAAGCGGTTACGAAGGCGATGCAACCTTAATTTTCTCTTCCCTGACACATGTTGGTAGCGATGTCAAAACTCAAGAAGAAAGTACCGAGGATAATAGCGTATATTACTCCTTTAACTCATCACTTGAGTTTGTGGAAGACTATCCAGAGCTAGAAGATTTTGACATCGAGATAAACAAAAATATGGCTTTAGAACTCATTCAAAACTGGTGGGAAGATAATCCAGAAGCACAGGCAAAAAAGCCACCTAGTCGTTTACCTCAAATTTTAGGCATTAGCCTTAGCTTGCTTATTTTAATGGGTGGTATTTACATCTTTAGACGCTAGGAGTGTGTTCGCATATGCAGGGGGGAATAGTTAGTTTGAAGTCAAATGCTTTGACGATTCGACGCAGACACACCTTAGAATTTATGAATGAACGTACAAAAAGCTGGACTAACGGAGACTAAAAATTTAAGAATTGTGATAGCTGTGTTCATTACGCTTCGCTACAAAAATATCTTGATAGTTATTATTTCCTGAGCCATCCCTGAAATTTTGGACGCACCCAGACACTAAAAAATGTAACAAAAGCCTTCCTAAAGCAGGTACACTATCTAAAGAATGTTAGCCATTTTCTCTTTACTCCTAGTAGTTTGGCTTTCAACGCTGGTCACTAAAATCGGCGCAATGGCACTGACCCTAACTGGACTTTCCCAAGAAGTCTCCATTTTTCAGGCTCGTTCTGCTTTTAGTGGCGTTGGGTTTACCACCCTTGAAGCTGAAGCTATTACTAGCCATCCTGTCAG
>CALDTA010000075.1:0-7984 GCA_937924455.1 uncultured Deinococcales bacterium | reverse complement strand
TCAATTTTTCTTTAGCCAGAATCGCTTTTGCCTTTGCCGTTTCAGCAGCATCTTCATCACTAGCTGCTTTACCAGTGACTAGCGTATTAATTTGATCAAAAGCATCGCCTCTACCTAACAAACGCTGCAAGCGAACCTCTTCAGGTGCATCAAGCATCAAAATCCGAGCATTGCTAAATAGCTTTGCAACCCCTGCAACCTCATTGACACCACGAACATTATCAAATATAAAATCGGCTTCTGGATAGGCATTTGCTTCTAAATAGTCAGCAACAACTTTAGCCATACCTTCAGGTGACAATTCACGGTAAGCTTTTGTTAGTTCAAAACGCTTCGCTCTATCACTAACTGCTACTTCAGGCAAACCTTGCTGACGTTGCATCGTTGGGATAATGATTTCATCAGTTAATGTTCGTCTATTTGGCAATAAGTGGAGGTCAGAGCGTTGCTCGAGTAATTTTTCTAAAGTCGTGCTCTTCCCTACCCCCGTAAGCCCTACAACAAAGAGAATTGATTTATGGGTCATAACAGCTAGAATAGAACCTTTTCCCAATCCAAATCATCAAGTGGTACGAACATATCAACATGTTCAATAAGCACACCTGCGGATTGATTGCGAAACATGGCTACTTCAACATGTTTACCTTTGCGTTTCAAGGCTTCGACCAGCTCGACGTAGTCACCATCACCACTAACAATCAGTGCGGTATCGTAAGCATCTTCGTACGCAAGTGTCAGTGTTTCTACTGCAATGGCAACATCAATGCCTTTTTCGACTAAAGAACCATCTTCACGCTTATGCAAGCGCCCAAGACGAACTGTGACATAAGGAATACGACGCAGTGATTCAAAAAAACGCTGCTGTCCTTCACGCAGATTATTGTCATAGTCATCTGTCAAAACAGCGTTGTAGTAGTAAGCTCTAACAACATTGCGCTTTTGACTATTTTGACTTAATTGTTTAATAAGTTCTTGTAAATTAAAGCGTGTACTTGATAGGTTATCACGCATACCATTATATAAATTACTGCCATCAATAAAAATAACAAGTCTTCGAGACAAAATAATCCTCTAAACCAAGCCAATAAATAGAAAGTGACTCAAATTGAAATAGAAAAGCATTAAGCGCTGATATTGTGACGAAATAGGCAATAAATAGTGTCAAATAAAGAGCAATATCAACAAAAAATAGTAAGTATATAAAATGCTTTTGTTAACTATAGCACAAAAAGCTTAAGTTGTGCTCTCATAAATGAGATTTAGATGAAAATAGTTTATTTGAGCCTAATTTAACAGTACTTAACAACAGTTACTGAGCAAGATTTTTACCAGACTTGATTTATAGTAGACTATTTATTCTGAAGAATTCGCTAACCCATCCCCACAACTATTGATGCAATATTCACTAAAGTTCTCGGAATAAAGGTTTGTATATGCTTCTGTGATTAAACTTTCCTCAGTGTGGTCACCATCAATCGTCCAAAACATCGCACCACGAAGCCCTAACTCACGAACATAATCCAACTTGAGATTAATAACATCAATGTCTTCAAAGGTATAAAAAGTATGCCCATCGTAAATCCATGAGGATTTTGCATCGTCATCAAAATAACGCACATAGTCATCTTCTAAGTACTCAACCATACGTTTGTAAGTTCTAACCCCACCAGCTCTATTCGATGCTTGAAAGAGACCGTTATTTCGACTGCCAACACCTGACCAGCCTACGCCATACAAAGGAATGCCAATGATGAGTTTATGCGCTGGCACGCCTGCATCTAGATAATCTCGAACTGTCGTATTAATCGAAATCGCCTTGGTATAAGGGTCTTCGGCAGAAAGATATAAATTGGCATTGTGTGCGGTTTGTGGTTGGAAATTGCCACGAAAATCGTAGGTCATGACATTCATCCAATCGAGGTAGTAGTGAATCTTATCGAGCTCGAGCTTCGAGTAGCGGTCTTCACCAGCAGGCACAGCAGTAGTAAGAATCAGCGATTTATCAATCGCAGAAAGTTGCTTTCTAAATTCTTCAAGCAATAGTGTAAAGTTCTCTGTATCAGCAGGGCGATAGTTACGGTGTCCATAACCTTTAACTGCAGGATACTCCCAATCTATATCTATACCATCAAAAACACCTGCCCCAGCACCATCTTCAAGACCAGGTAGGTTTCCGTGAATATACATATCTATGCAAGAACGCACAAAAGCAGCTCTAGATTCTTCTGTTAGTGCCAAATCAGAAAAATGACCAGACCATCGTCCTCCACCAAGTGCAATTACAATTTTGACCTTCGGATATTGCTCTTTTAAAAGCTTAAGTTGTCTAAAATTACCCTTCAAGGTCATAGATGCGTCATCTTCTACCCCAGCTAAGCTTTGCTCAGCAGTAAATTCCTTTTTATAATCTGCCCAATCATCGCCTGGTAAACATTTACCATAACGAACGTCTGAAAAGGCATAATTAATGACTGTTAGGCTATCAATAGCACCCGTTTCAACCATATCTTTAACAAAATAGGTATTGCTCCCGTAAACCTTCCAAGAAGCAAAGTAGCCCACAACTTCAGGCATATGAATTTTAAAACCAGTATCTTGCGCTAAAGATACATTAGATATCGCACAAAAACATAACAGGAGCAAAACTGCTCGCAGCATTAGTGACTTTTTTAAATACGCTTTTAAACGCACTTTTAAATGCACCTTTAAACGCACTTTTACATACATATAGAAATTCAAAGTTGACACAACGATTTTTCAAGGAAAGCAACTTTAGTCTAGTCGATTTCCTATATCTCCTTTACAACAAAGAGTAACAAACATGTTGACTGAAATAGGCTAACACACCTTCTCAAAACTGTAGAGAGGAATCCATCAAGATAGATTTCAATTTTGTTAATGTAAACATCATTTTCACAACTCGGGTTCTAAGCCAAAAACAGAATCTTTACACATCCATCAAACTTAAGCTACCTCACTAAACCAAAACCTAGAGTGCGATAGCATAGGGCTACTACATGTTCAAAAACACAGTTTGAACATTAACGTTTCCGCAAAAGGAGTATTTTATGGGAATTATCACACTTATCGGTCTAGCCATGATTGTATTTTCGCTTGTCCTTATGGTGCAAGCCATACAAGGCCGTAGTACAGGTGCAAGAGGTTTAGCTGGCATCCTTTTAATAGCTGGCATTGTTGTCGCTATATTATCTCGCTCGTTCTTAGTCGTTCCTGCTGGTAACGTTGGTGTTGTCTTTAACGCCCTAAGTGGTGTTAAACAGCGAGAATTAGGTGAAGGTCTAAATTTTGTATTACCGATTATCGAATCTGTAACACTTTTTGACGCTAGAGAACAATCTTTTACCTTCGCTGCTGAACCTGGCGCAGACGATGGTGATATTGAAGCTTTATCTCAAGAAGGTTTGCAAATCGCCATGGACGCAACAGTTCGCTTTGAGATTGAAAAAACCGAAGCTGCCTCTATCTATCAAGACATTGGTCCTGCGTATGTCTCCAAACTTGTACGTCCACAGGTTCGTTCAGTTATCCGTAATGCAGTTGCTAACTATAAAGCAGCTGAAGTTATTAGTACCCGAAGATCGGAATTAGAGACTGAAATCAAAACCAATCTAGCAGTAGCACTAGAAAAAAGTAGCGTAAGGCTTGTTGACGTCCTTCTACGTGATGTTCGAATTCCTGAAACGATCAGTTTAGCCATTGAAAGAAAGCAAGCAGCCGAGCAAGAAGTTGAAATCGAAGAGAACCTGCGCCTACAAGCAGAAATCGCTGCTCAACGTGCCGTTACTGAAGCACAGGGTCTTCGCGATGCAGCCATTGCCAAAGCAGAAGGTGAAGCAAGAGCACTTACGCTAAAAGGTCAAGCTATTCGTGAAAATCCAGAAATCATCCAACTTGAGATTGCTGAAAAGCTAGCACCAACTATCAGCACAATTATGTTACCTACAGAAAGTAATATGCTGCTTGATATGAAGAGCATCCTCAACAAACCTTAATGCTTGGGTGCGTCCTGCTATAGGTTGGATGCATATTGACATAGTCAGATTGTGTTAAGTGTTTAAGGGACGCACCCTTAATGCTTTAGGTAAACACCTTTAAGTAAACACCTTTAGATAAACATACAGTCAGTAAGTACTAGATAAACTGTTGGAAAGTCCAAAAAAATGTGTATTTTGACTTTCCAACATGGAGAATTAAGTAAAAGTCGTATGACTAAATTTCTTGAAGGCTCTATTATGTGTCTTTTGCGTCTAGAACGCACTTTCTATGCATTGAGGATTTGAGATTATAATCCGATACTGCACAAGCTGCTATAGTTCTGAGTTTTCATGGTATTTGCGTCTGTGACAGTACTCTTGAGGTTTTCATTCACGCCTACATAGTACGCTTTATAAAGGGTCATACTTTTTTTATTGGACTCTCATATTGCTTTTGCAGTTCTATATTCTTCAAATTTTTGTTAAGCTAGTGTTTATGGCATTGAGTGAACAAAGGCTTTTAACTACTTTTTCAAAAATACTATTAAGAATCACGGCACGAACAACTAAAGGCATTATTGGTTTATCGAACTATTTGTTAAAACCACTTTATTGGATGTATGAACAAAGATTAGAGCGTGCTCTGGAACAGTCTGATGCAGCCTTACCGAAACATATAGGTATGGTGCTTGATGGCAATAGGCGATTTGCTAAGCAATCAGGCTTTGAATTGCAACTTGGTCATGAAATGGGTGCAAGCAAGGCAGAAGAAGTGCTTGAATGGTGCTTAGAGCTAGGTATTAACCATGTGACAATGTGGGTCTTTAGTACGGACAATAAAGGTCGTTCGGATGAAGAGTTGCAATACCTTTTTAAATTATTTAAGCATGAAGCAGAACGTATGCTTGCTAATCCAAGAATCCACGGCAATAAAGTGCGTGTAAAAATCATTGGTGATATCGCAGACTTTCCAGAAGATACCCGTAGTGCTTTGATTGAACTTGAAGAGCAAACTGCCGACTATGACCAGATGCTCTTGAATATTGCCATTGGCTATGGTGGTCGTGAAGAGATTACCCATGCAGTACAAAAACTTTTAAAAGAAAAGGTACAACAAGGTCAGTCCTTAGAAAAAGTTGTTGATGAACTTTCACCAGATGAGATAGGTCGCTATCTTTATACAGCAGGTACACCAGATCCTGACTTTGTCATCCGAACAAGTGGGGAGATACGTCTAAGTGGTTTTTTACTTTGGCAAACTGCTTATAGTGAATATTACTTTTGTGATGTGTTCTGGCCAAGCTTTAGACGGTTAGATTTCCTAAGAGCTTTGAGAAATTATCAGGCTCGAGAACGACGTTTTGGTAAGTAATTAAGTAATTTGGTTGCTAAGTAAAGGGCTTAAGTACTAGACCTGCGAGTTTTGAAAAATACCGATAGTAGAATTTGTCCGATATAGTGTTAGTCGGCATAATATTGAGTGTCTATTTGGAAGCATGTTTGTAAGAGCATGTTTGTAAGAGCATGTTTTGTAAGAGTCCATGCATAGACACTTGATAAGAATTGGTATATATGAATCTGGGTAGAGTGAAATATGGTTGTAAGATTTGTAAGATTTGACTGAAGTAGATAAGCCCTGTCTAACTTCTGCCTTATTTGAATTCTGCCTTATTTGAATTCTGTTTGTACTAGAAATTAAATTGCTATAGACTTAAACAATACTTTATTGACAGCTTAAAGAACTAGAGAATAGGAAAAAATTGTGACACTGACACCACTTTTGATTTTCGCTATTGTGATTGCTTTGGGTGCTTTTGCCCAATGGCTTGCATGGCGACTAAATATTGCAGCTATTTTACCATTGTTAACCTTAGGTTTTCTTGTAGGACCTATTTTTCAAATTATTAAACCAGGTGATATCAATGATGATTTTCTGTTTCCAGTTGTAGCCTTGCTTGTTGGACTTATTTTGTTTGAAGGGGGCTTAACGCTTCGGGCCTTAGAAGTTCGGGAGACTAAACGTATAGTTACGCGTTTGGTCAGCGTGGGCGCTGTGGTGACATGGATCGGCTGTGCGGTAGCAGCACATTACATTGCAGGTTTAACTTGGCCATTTGCTTTATTGTTTGGTTCACTCATTATCGTGACAGGTCCAACGGTTATTGGACCACTTTTGCGAACGGTTAGACCTAATCAAACTGTGGGTTCGATTCTTAAGTGGGAAGGTATTCTCATTGATGCTATCGGTGCGCTGGTGGCAGTTTTGGTGCTCGAGTTTATTTTGCTTACCCAAGGACCTTATGCTGGTGAAGGATTTGGACAACTTGGCTTACGCTTTTTATATTTTGTAGTTGTTGGTAGTGTTGCTGGTGTCATAGGTGGATATTTTCTAAGCTTTGTTTTTTCGCGTAGACAAGTGCCACATTATTTAAGTAACTTCTTTGCTCTTGCAGCAGTATTTTTGGTTTTTGCTATTTCAAATACGATTGCTAGTGAGTCTGGCTTGTTAGCGACTACCCTGATGGGGCTAATTTTGGCAAATGTTAAACTGCCAGATTACGAACACTTATTAAGCTTCAAAGAAGACTTGACAATCTTGTCTATATCTTTACTGTTTATTGTTCTGGCAGCAAATGTTAGCTTAGAAACGTTACTGAGTGCTTTAACGTGGCAAAACTTTTTGTTGGTTGCAATCATCATGTTGGTAGTTCGTCCACTGAATGTTTGGGTTAGTACTGTTGGTGATCAAAGTGTAACTAATCGAGATAGACTCTTCTTGTCTTGGATAGCACCTCGTGGCATTGTAGCTGCTGCTGTTACTTCACTCTTTGTCACAGAATTGCACCACTATCATATTGAAGGTGGGGAACAGCTTTTACCTTTAGTGTTTTTAGTCATTGTTTGTACGGTTGCTATTGGTAGCTTGACGGCAGGGCGTGTGGCAAGGGCTTTAGGCGTGGCTGAAGAAGACCCACAGGGTTTCCTAATTTTAGGTGCTCACCCCTCTGCGCAAGCAATAGGGCAAGCTTTGCATGATGAGGGCTTTAAAGTGACGATGGCGGATAGAAACTATCAAACGTTGTCTTCGGCGCGCATAGCAGGTCTGAATACCTATTTTGGTAGCTTGCTCTCTTATCATAGTGATGACGAAATTGATTTATCAGGTATTGGAAACTTAATAGCGCTTACGCCCAATGATGAAGCTAATGCTTTAACTGCACGAAAATATTCTAAAATTTTTGGTAAAGATCGTGTATTTCAGTTAAAACCAAGTAGTGAAGGCAATCAACGAATCACTATAGCCGAAGACCAACGTGGAAAACTTGTTTTTTCTGACGGTACGAGCTTTGCAAACTTACAGCAGCGTTTCCATGCGGGTGAGATTAAACGAACCCAGATAACTGATGCCTTTACCCTAGAAGACTTTAAAGCCCTTAACAGTAACTTTTTGCCACTTTTTATCATCAAGGAGGGTAAGGTGCAAGTTGTGACCAGTGAGGACTTTGCGGTTTCAGATGGTACGCTTATTAGTCTAGTTGTCACTGAAAAGGAGACTTCTTAAAAAGATTATTGGTGTCCAGTTTGATTGCAGGTTAGTAGTTATAAGGACATTTTGAATTCTTTAGGTGAACTGAAAAGTGCAATGACATAAACTAGATTCTGTGAAATTAGTAGATGATGAAAGTGCTGTTTTAACCCTCTAGGAGGCTATAAATAGCACTTTTTCTTTTTAACGATTAAGACTTCATGTAGGTTCATGGGACTTGCTTCCAAAAAAGGGTTGACATGCCCTAAACAATGTGTGTATCCTTTTTCTTGCGCCTGAACGGGATAGCCCGCTTCAGAAAGAACCATGACAACTAATTAAGAGGAAAGAACGACTTAGAAACCTTTAGAAATAAAGTAGCTAACAGGAGTTGGTTACTATAAAAATAGTAATATAAAGATATGAAATTCGTTTCATATACTTTTATAAACAGTGAGACGAA
>CALDTA010000074.1:0-8197 GCA_937924455.1 uncultured Deinococcales bacterium | reverse complement strand
AAAATAATCTATCCTTTATTTCTTAAGGTAGAACGTCCACCATCAATACTAATTACTTGACCCGTAATCCAATCTGCATCTTCTGAAACTAAAAAACTAGCTAGTTTAGCCATTTCTTGCGCTTCACCAAGCCTTGGAAGTGGATGTAAGTTAGCTAAGCTTTCAGCCATTTTTTCGTTTGCTAAAATATTTTGTGCTAGAGGAGTACGTGTCAGTGAGGGTGCAATGGCATTAACACGAATCTTAGGTGCAAGTTCAGCAGCAAGTGCAAGCACTAAACCATTGACCGCACCTTTTGCCATACCTACAGAAGCATGAAAACTAAAACCCTGAAGTGTTGCCACACTTGAGAAAAGTAGAATTGACGGATTTTGCGTACTCTTTTTTAGTAAAGGTAAAGCAGCTTGTGCTGCTAATGCTGCACCCAAGGCATTGACTTGAAAATCATTTAAGAAATCAGCTTCACTTAATCGGTTTAAGCTACCTAGATTTATGCTTCCTACTGCATATATGAGTCCATCACAAACAGCTTCACTTGCTTTAAGTTCCTCAATTACATTTCCAAAAAGACTGGTATCTGTAACATCACCAATAGTGTAACTAACACCTAGTTCATTTGCGACAGCAGTTGTGGCATCACCGTTGCGTCCAACAAGATGTAGGTCTTTCCCTTTAGCATGAAGAAGACGTGCTGTTGCTGAACCTATACCACCACTACCACCATAAATAATTATTTTTCCAGACATCGTTATTCTACTCCTTTGAAACTGTCAGAAGACAATTTCAATTTTTTGATTACGTTCTTTGACCTTTAGTATCACAACTTAAAAACATGAACTCGTTTTCTCAAAGGTTGTTGTAGTAAAATCTTCAGACCTTTTTGTTCTCCTTACAGCGATTGGGCAGTTTCTACCTTATCTGTCATGTCTTCTAAACTATCGATAATTGTTTCACCATAATCTGTTAGGTAGTAACAACCATGATAAACTTTCTCAAATACATTCCTATATTTTTGTCCAATTTGCAAACAAGTACTTGAACCAACTCGCATGGCATTAAACGTTTTGCTATAACCACTTTGCCACTCTTGATTGGATAGCTTCAATTGATTCTTTATCGCATTTGGCGTTATCTCTTGTAACTCTGTCAAGTTTAAATCTTTAACGGCGTAAAGAATTTCTTTTGCCTGTATTTTCATCAATACATCTCCCTGAAAAATGTATCTAGTACTAGATGAGAACGAAAATATCTTCGGTATGTCTTAGCAAGGCGTTTAACTAAAAATCGAGTCGGGATATAGTACAGCGTTACAGCGTTTCCACGAAATAACTGTACACACTGAGTGGCTTTATTCTTACTCGTTACGAAGCTCGCCGATTAACTGCGACAGCAGTTAATCGTGGAACTGCTAGTAGGAATAGCATTTCTACGCACCAATCATACATGCTGAGTAGATTTGTTCTTACTCACCTCCGTTTGTCGATTCATGGAGACAGCCATGAATCGGCGAGGTGCTTGAAGTATCGATAAGTAAAATGGCTTTTTCAAATCAAAATCACTCTAGAAGACGACCTGCAACCTCAAGCTCCTGAACATCTACAAAATAGCCTTTTAAACTTTCTGGTATCGGTTCTACTGTTCGAGAACTAATCTTTTGCTTACCACTTTCATCTAACTCTATAATATAATTAACAAGCTGCTTTGGATCAGTTTCTGTGTAGTCAGAACGCTGATGTGAACCACGACTTTCTCTACGTTCGAATGCTCCTCGTAAAGAAGCTTCTGCACTATCTATAGAGCCTAGTAAATCTAGCGCTAATGCTAAATCCCCGTAACCTTCTGCGCTTGGACGAACATCAACATTTTTGGCTGCTTCACGTAAAGCATCTAGCTTAGCTAAACCTTCTTGAATACCTTCACCACTACGAACAACACCACAGTGTTGCCACATAATATTTCGAATAGAACGTTGCAATGGTCTTGCTAATTCATCACCTTTTTTAATTAAAGTATCTAATTCCTGATTGGCTTCTGAAATCACAGAACGACTGCGGCGCTGCACATCAAGCTGTGCTGAAAACGCTGCGGCACTGTCTCCAGCACGCTTACCAAAGACCAAAATTTCAGCAAGAGAATTACCACCTAATCGGTTAGCGCCATGAACACCAGTTGTGCATTCACCAGCAGCATATAGTCCTTTTACATTTGTTGCGTGACTATCTGCTTCTACAACTACGCCACCCATACTATAGTGAGCTGTTGGTGCAACCTCCATAGCTGTGGTAGAAATATCAAGCATTTGTGATTCCATAAACTGTCTATACATGCGTGGTAGCTTCTCTAGAATAAGCTCTTTATCTTTATGGCTGATATCTAAATAGACAGCATTATTCTCAGTACCACGACCTTCAAGAATTTCTGTGTAATTGGCGAGTGCTACTTTATCGCGTGTAGATAATTCCATTCGTTCAGCGTCATAATTTTCCATATAACGCTCACCCGCAGCATTTTTCAAATACCCACCCTCACCCCGAACAGCCTCAGTGACAAGTGTGCCTGCTAAGGCTTCAGGGTAAACCATACCTGTTGGATGAAATTGAACTAACTCCATATCGCCAAGTTTGCAACCTGCATGTAATGCAAGTCGCATAGCATCGCCTGTATTTTCATCTCGACGTGATGAACTGATTCTCCAAATACGTGTATGACCACCTGCAGCTAGAACAACTGAATCTGCTAGATAAGCAGTACGTTCGCCTGTATTTATATCAAATGCCATAGCACCAAAACATACTTTTTCAGAGCTAGAATCATCAACCAATAATTTAGAAACATATTGCATATCATGAATAGCTATCCCTAAGTCTTCAACACGTTTTGTTAAAGTATTTAAGATAGCACGTCCTGTGTAATCACCTGCATAGCAAGTTCGGCGGTAGGTGTGTGCCCCAAAATATCGTTGGTCAAGTTCGCCGTCATCGGTACGAGCAAAAGGTGTACCCCATTCAGCTAATTCCCTAACATGTTCAGGAGCTTCTTTCACAAGAAGCTCAACAGTACGAGGTTCTGCAAGGCTGTAGCCTTCAAGGTAGGTATCTACAAAATGTTGTTGCCAAGAGTCTTGTTCGTCAACCGTTGCCAAAGCAGCGTTGATTCCTCCTGCGGCTAAACCTGTATGTGCATCATTACGAATACGTTTACCTAGTACAGTTACTTCGGCGCCTGCTTCATGTGCAGATATAGCAGCACGCAATCCTGCGCCACCTGAACCAATAACTAAGACATTGGAAATATTTGTACGGTGTTTTGGTTTCATAATAACTCCTTAAAAAATACTTCTTGAAAAAGAACTACTTATAAGAGGACAACACAAGGTTCAAACTGTGAACATAGCATTGTTTTACACACCTGCAGATGTACATTCATTTAATAAGTACATTAGATTTTGATTATTCAGAGTCTAATGATACTTAGAAACTACTCCTAATTTTTATTATGAACTAAGGAGGTTATACAAACAATTCCCCAGCAGACAATTCGGAAATTATGCAAAAAATAGTTTTATCCAATAGTTATTCAGATAGTCTCATAGCATTAGCGTTTCTACGTAATGTTGACCCATGCTAAATGAGTTCGTTCCTACTCACGCTGTGTGGTTTTCACAGACATCTGCATCGCCGATTAACTTTTGTCGCAGTTAATCGTGGAATTGTTTATAATTACATCTAAGCCATCATCTTTTTGTTTTTTCACTACTCAAACTTGTCCTAACTATTCTCCTAAGCATTGTTCTAACCATTCTCCTAAGTATTGCCCTAAGTACTGTCCTAAGCATTGAAAGAATGACTTCTTAAAAAATGACTTCCCTTTCTCCAACACTCATGATTCAAGGTTGTACCTCAAACGCAGGTAAGTCCTACCTAACCTCTGGCTTTTGTCGCTATTTTGCTAATAAAGGCTTAAGGGTTGCACCCTTCAAAGCACAAAACATGAGCAACAATGCAGGAGTCACACCAAGGGGTTTAGAGATGGGGCGAGCACAACTTTTGCAAGCACAAGCTGCGAAGGTTACGCCAGATGTGCGGATGAACCCAGTACTACTCAAGCCAGAAGCAGATACCTTATCGCAAGTTGTGGTGATGGGTGAAGCTAGACCTGACTTAAAACAAATTCCTTGGATGGAACGCAAATCTTTTTTATGGGAAAGTGTCCAAGAAAGTTTGCACAGCCTTATGACAGAGTTTGATTTGGTCATCATCGAGGGAGCAGGTAGCCCTGCTGAAATCAACCTTCGTGAGGCAGATATTGTGAATATGAGTGTGGCGCTAGAGGCACAGGCAAAAGTCTTGCTTGCTGCGGACATTGACCACGGTGGTGCATTTGCACACTTGCTGGGTACGTGGCATTGTTTAGAGCAAAACGAAAAAGACCTTTTACTTGGTTTCTTGCTAAATAAGTTTCGGGGTGATCCTAAGCTACTAGGCAATGCTATGGATTGGTTAGAAGAACGCACGCATGTGCCAACGTTGGGGGTTGTGCCGATGTTGCGTTTGGCACTTCCTGAAGAGGATGCTTTTTCGCTTACTCCTGAAGTAAAGGAAAGTGTAGCTAAAGCTAAAGTTGCCATCATCATGACGCCATTTATCAGTAATTTTGATGAATTCGATTCACTTTTACATGAACCAAACATCGAGGTTGTTTGGGTAAAAGAATTAGCAGACTTAGAAGGTGCGGATGCAGTGATTTTGGCAGGGTCAAAACAAGTTGCCAATGATTTGGATTATCTTAAGCGTTCTGGATTGGCTAGCAAGATTCATAAGTTAGCTGTTCAGGGTGTGATGATTTTAGGAATTTGTGGGGGCTTTCAGATGTTGGGAACTAGCATTCAAGACGGTGATGAGGTTGAAAGTGCTACAACTGAAATTTTAGGTTTAGGTTTACTGGATGTACAAACACAGATGAAAGCAAGGAAAGTAACTCGGCAAAGTACGGTGAAGCTTGTCAATTCTAGTATTGCGCTAAAAGGTTATGAAATCCATCATGGTGAAACATTGGCTGGGGGTGGGGTTAGAGCATTTTTGTCTGATGGGTTGGGGTTTCAGCAGGGAAATGTGACGGGGGTTTATGTGCATGGATTATTTGACAATACGAGTTTTCGGGTGGAGTGGTTAGAGAGATTAGGCGTTGAGGGGAGTGTAGAGGGTTGGCTCGAGCGCACCAACATAGAACTAGACAAACTGGCAAATCACCTCAGCACCCACTGCGATATGCAAAGCATTGAAAAAGCCCTAAATCTATAACAACAAAGCTCGCCCAAAAGAAATACTTACAAAATGTTAGACTAAATCCTTATGCGTGTAGGATTTGTTACCCAACTACTCTGGTCCAGATATGGTCTCTTCTGGCAAAAATTTTTTGAGTCATTAGATGCCGAGATTGTATTTCCGACCAAAGATGCTACACAAAAGCATTTTGCTAAATTAAATGATATCTCATTTAGCAGCACAAGCTTCAAAATTGCAGCAGCACAAGCTGCAAGCCTCAGCGATGTAGATATTTTGGTCGTGCCAGACATTAACTACGGTGGCACAAGCATCAAAGGTTCAGGGCAAGACCCATGGATTGCAGATTTTCCAGAAACCTTACAGCAGACTTTAGGCGCATTACCAAAAGTAATGATTGCACCTGCGAATGCTCAGCCCAATATCACAGATTTTGAAGCGATGTTAATTGATCAGGTTTACAACCTAGTTGATGCAGGCGTTATGCGCCGAGCGTGGGGTAGCCGAAAATCACTTTTAAAAACCAAGAAACTTAAGCGTGACCAAGCTGCCGAACAACGTGCGAGTAGTGCAGTTTTAGGGCAAGCATGGTACTTCAGTCAAGATGCTTTGATTGACAAAATCAACAAAAAGGTAGAAGTTTTAGAAGCAAATGCGCCAGCAACTAGCGTGCTAGAAACTAGTGCAGCAAAAGTTACTCCAGAATCTAAAATAGAATCTAAAACAGTAGATATTAGCCCAGATGAATCTGACGCTAGCTCTGAAGAAGAAAAAGCTGCTGTTGAGAAATTGCCTCTTCTACAAGTTAATCTAGACCCTACCGTCCTGCGTCAACAAGCTCGTAGCCTTGCAAATGACTTACTTGCAAGCGACCAAGAAGTCTTGGGTGGAAGTCGCTATGTTGGACACAAAGGAAATATTAGAAAGCTTTATTTAGTTGTGGATGCTGCTTCAGGTGCAGATGCACAGCTTCTACGTAAAATCGAAAAACAAACACACAAAGATGTTGAAAGTATCGTTTTACAAGAGCATTTTTCAGAAGAAGAATTGTTTGATTTACTGTTCATTACTGAAGAAATGCCTGAAGTTGTCGTTGAAGATGATGACTTCGACGAAAGTGTTGCAGATACCGATACAGCAAATGCAGTAGCTTAAAGACCAATGACGATACTTGTTGCACTACTTGTTGCTACCTATGCCTTTGTGAATGCTTTTGGGGCATGGATGGTACTTCGCAGAAAACCGTGGGTGGGTTGGTTATTTATGCTATCTGCGGTTGTGCTAGTCATTGCGGCTGTTAGTGTTTTTTACCAAAATCCTGCAAGCGCATGGCTTACTCTAAGTGGTCTTGTTCTAGCTTTCTGTAGCTCTCTACTTCATGCTCACTTTGTTATTGGTAAAATTGTTCAGCGTAATCATTTATTTCGATTACTGATTTCTTTTATTTTGTTTTTATTTGTTTACTTTTTAGGATGATATTGAATTTTAATGTAATTACGTTATAATTACATTACATGACTGAACTTATTCAAATTGGTAATTCAAAAGGTGTACGCATTCCAAAAGCTTTAATTGAGCAAGCAGGCTTAGAAGATACCGAACTAGAACTGAAAGTAACAAAACAAGGCTTACTTATTAAGCCTGTTAAACAGCCACGACAAGGTTGGAAAGAAGCTATAGAAAAAGCGCAACAAAAGGGTGACGTACATGTTGACCACGAGTGGCTTGATGCACCGCTTGATAGTGTATTTGATGATTTAACAGATAGCATCTAAATGCACGTCAATCGTTTTGATATTTACAAAGTGAACTTGGAGCCAGCAAAAGGCAGTGAGATGAATAAACAGCGTCCTGCAGTTGTTGTTTCACCCAACGAGATAAACTCTATGGCTACAGTGATAGTTGCACCTCTAACTAGCAAAGGCTTTGAGTTACCTTGCCGAGTGCCTTGTCAATTTCAAGGTAAACAGGGATTAGTCTTGCTTGATCATATTAGAGCAGTGGACAAAATGCGACTTGGTGAATTTCTTGGCGTGATTGATGGAGAGAGTCAACAGGAAATTTGTGATACTTTGCAAGAAATGTTTGTTTTTTAGGAAAATACTTTGAGGTGTGTCATAGTTGAGTTTAGTAATAGGTCGAAAGTTTAAACCTTTTTCACTCACAAAATTTGCTTAGATGGATATGTAAAAGCAGTGCTACGATTCACTGCGACAGCAGTGAATCGGTGAGCTTCGTAACGAGTAAGAACAAACCCACTTAGACTGTAGGGTTATTACGAGGAAATGCTAGTAAGCAATGAGCCACACTTGCAATAGAAAATTAAATCTCTCACAATAACAAAGACTTTAGCGTTAATAGACGAATGTAGTAATCAAAATGTATGTAAATCAAAGAACACTTGAAAAATTAGACTTTTTAAAAATACAACAAGCACTCTCCGAACGAGCGCAAACCTCAGCGGGTAAAGAAAAGGCACTTAACTTACAGCCTAGTTTAACCAAGCCCGAAGCTGAACTTGCATGGCAGCGTTTAGCAGAAGCACTCGAAGGTCCTGCACTGTCGCTGGGTGGCGTTGAAGATATTCGTGGTTTTATCGAAGATATTCGTGATGGCAATATCTTAGATGGTAAAGATATCCTGTCAATTGCTTATACGCTCGACTCGGCAGGTACGATTAAGCGCAGTATCCTGAACAGTGAACGCCCAACACTTAGTGAAATGGCTAAGCAAATGCATAGCTTTGACGCTGTCTTGCGGATGGTGCGTGAACAGTTAGACATGGACGGCAAAGTCCGTGATGATGCTACACCAAAACTTAGAGAAATCCGTAAGCGTTTGAACCCGCTTAGAGGGCGCATTCGTGACCGAATGCAACAACTCTTGGAGCGTTACAAAGAATCTGTTCAAGACCC
>CALDTA010000073.1:0-4012 GCA_937924455.1 uncultured Deinococcales bacterium | reverse complement strand
TCTGACTTCCATAGTGAGTCAAAAGCAGAATACATTGGGTGAATTGGATCATACATAGAGTTTAGAGATTCGCCGACTAAGAATGCACCTTTGTCAACACCAGGTAAAACATCTGGTTCCATGAATCTTGGATCTGATCTGTATTCAGTGATTACAGGTGTCATTTGCTGACGATCTAATAGGATATCAACACCAAGTGCACCAGGCGCAGCTAAGTACTTAACAAGTTCCCAAGCAGCTTCTGGGTTCTTAGTTTCTGCAGAAATACCGAAACAGCTACCATCAGCACGGTTAACTGGCACACCAGTCTTACCTAAAGGTAATGGTGCAACGTCAAAGTCAACACCCTCAGCAGCCATGTAACGTGGTACACGCCAGTGACCAACAACTGCCATTGCAGCTTTGCTTGCAGCAAATAGATCACTAATGTCTGCACGGTCTTCATCTGTAGGCATAACATTATACTTAGTGATTAGGTCGCCAACAAACTGAACTGAAGCAATTGCTTCATCACTATTACCAATGAACTCAGTTGGGTTACGGATGTCATCAAACAAGCCTTTGCCTGTGTTAGACCAAACAACCATTGGCCAGTAGTTACGGAAGTTATCTACACCAAACTGGTCATTTCTACCGTCATTATTTTCATCAAAGGTAAGTGCCTTGGCAGTTTCTAGGAAATCATCCCAAGTCCAGCCAGCTTCTGGGTAAGCAACACCAGCAGCATCAAACATACCTTTGTTGTAGTAGACAACAAGTGCTGCAGTATCAATTGGTAAGCAGTGGATGTTGCCATCAATCGTATAAAGATCAAGAATTGCTGGATCGTATTGACCAAGATCAATGTTATCTTGTTCAATTAAATCATTAAGCGTTAGCATTGCACCTTTACTTGCTAAACGGTATGCAACGTGTGTCGCTGGATAAAATACATCTGGCGCAGTGCCACCAGCAATAGTTGTTGTTAACTTGGTATAGTAATCGCTACTACTACCAATGTTTTCAAACTCAACTTCGATACCTGTTTCTGCGGTAAATGCTTCCATAACAGGCTGTGCTACGCCTTCTACACGAGCATTATCCCAACGCATAAACCACTTAACAGAATCTTGTGCTAAGGCTGTTGAAAACAGTCCTAAAAGCATAACAACTGCTAGACTATAGAGAATTGATTGTTTTTTCATTTATTTATTCCTTCCTGAAAAAATGCATATACGTACAAATGTCTTACGGGTAAGTTCAACTTCTTTAATTTTGGTTGAGATTTCTCTGAATCAGTACGTGCTGTATCTTGACAACACAAGTTATTTACCTCCTGCTCCTGTTAAGGTGACACCCTTAATGAAATACTTTTGAGCCACAAAGAAGACAACAAGTGGAACAAGCATTGCGACTGCCGCTGCAGCCATAAATAGGTGCCAAGCTGTAAAGTAATCATTTCGAAAGGCTGCTAAGCCTACTGAAACCGTATAGTTTCTATCGGAACTCAAATAGATTAGAGGTCCAAGGAAGTCCTGCCAAGTAGACATAAATTCAAAGACAGCAACTGCGCCTAGGGCAGGTCGTGCTAGTGGCATCATAATTTGCCAAAAGCGTTGGAAGGCATTTGCACCATCAATCTTGGCAGCTTCATCTAGTTCCAAAGGAACAGTCATAAAGTACTGCAGCAACAAGAAGATGGAGAATGCACCACCAAAAAAGTTCGGTACGATAAGTGGTAAGAATGTATCTAACCAACCTAGTTCTTTAAACAAAATAAAGCGTGGGATAATAAGCATTTGGAACGGTATCATCAAGGTCGTAAGGACGATGATAAACAGGAAGTTTCGACCAGGGAAGCGAAAACGAGCAAAGCCATAGGCAACAACTGCAGAACTTATGACTTGTCCTATGACACTAAGAATAGTGATGATAAAGGTATTTTTATAGTACCTTGCAAAAGGTCTTGCTGTGAGTGCGTCAGGATAGTTCTGCCACTGTACAGGATTTGGAATCCACTCAGGTGGAGACTTTAAAGTTTGAGTTTCTGTTTTTAATGACGTACTTATCGTCCAAGCAAAAGGAACAAAAACCAAAATAGCACCAAGTACCAACACAAGGTAAATCGCTGTATGTGCTAAGGTTCGCCTTAATTGATAGTTTGGAGTTTTTGTTCTTCCTAATGAAGTAGCCATTTACTTACCATCCTTAACTTCAGCTTCGTAGAAAACCCAAGCCTTTGATGAACGAAATACGATAAGTGTCAATATGATAATGATGACCATGACAACCATAGTCATAGCTGAAGCGTAGCCCATCCTGTATTCTTGAAAGGCCGTTCGCCACAAATAATAAGTGAAGAAGAGAGACTGATTTTGTGGTCCACCCTCAGTCATTACATAGGCTTGTGTAAATAACTTGAATGTATCAATCATACCAGTTACAACATTAAAGAAGATGACAGGCGTTAGGAGTGGTAGTGTAATACGCCAAAAACGTGTCCAAGGTGTAGCACCATCAATATCTGCAGCTGCATAGAGGTCTTTTGAAATGCCTTGCAAACCTGCTAAGTAAATGATCATATTTCGACCCGCTGCCCCCCAAACTGCCATAATCATAAGAGACGGCAATACTAGATTAGGGTCATCTAACCAAGCGACTGAAGGTAAACCTAAACCATTAAGAAAACCATTCAGAACACCATAGCGTGGGTTATAAATCCAAGTCCAAACCAGTGAAACTGCAACTGGCGGCAAAACAACAGGTAAATAATAGATAACACGCCAGAAGCCTACAAATTTGATTTTTTGATTGAGCAAAATAGCAGTCGCTAATGCTACAATCACTCCTAGTGGCACACGACCAAGGCCATAAAGAATAGTGACCTCAAGTGATTTTTTAAAAAATCTATCATTGAATAGTCTTTCGTAGTTACGCCAACCTACAAATCTTGGATCACCAATCAAGTCCCAACGGTGAAAGCTTAACCATGCCAAACCAATCATTGGGCCAACTACAAAAATGATGAAGCCTATAAGCCAAGGTGAAATAAAGAGGAAGCCTGAAACAGCTTCTGATTGAGAAGCTGACCAAGTTCTTGGTCGAAAGAGATTAAATCTCTTTTTTCTATATACAGTCTCTGACATTAAATATTCTCCAGACTTTCCTGAGTAGTTTTATAGGTACTATCTAAAATATTTGGGAGTGGGAAAGCCTTCATTGCTATATCTGGTCGTGTTAATTTTGTTAAAGCCTCTAAAAAATAATAGTCTCCATAAATAAGGGCTTGTTCCATATAGTTATGGGGTACTGAACGCGCGCCATCTTTGAGTAAGGTTGGCATTTCCGTATCCTTCGAAGAATAGTTTTGCCACAAAGATTCTGTCATCTTTGAAGCTAGGCTTTGTAAGTGTTCGGTTGCGTTTTGATTACCGATTCGTGATTCGCAACGGGCTAGCTCGAGCAGCCCACAAGCATAAACTGCGCTGGCTGAACTATCTCTATAAGTGTCAGGAATATCTGGACTATCATAGTCCCAAAATGGCACTAAATCTTCTGGCAAATTCTTCTCTAAATAATCTGTGGTCTTACGAGATGTTTCTAAAAAAGCATCAAAGCCACTGTATAAATAAGCAGTTGCAAAACCATACTGCCCCCAAGCATGTCCACGTGACCAACATCCATCAAAGCTAAAGCCTTGATGTGTTTCTTCATGAATAAACAAACCAGTATCAGGATTGAAATCTCCAACTTGGGCAATCGAACCATTAGCACGTACAAGTGTTAAACGACTTGTTCTTGCGTGTTGGTTCGCAACATCTGCATAGCGAGTATCACCACTATAGTCAGTTGCCCAATAAAGTAATTCAAGATTCATCATGATATCGATATTGATACGTCCTCGATCTTTACGAGTACCTGTAGGTAAAGGTGTACCCCAAGCTTGTAAATATTCACCTTTAGCGTTATAGCGTTTTATCAACGTAGAGGCAGCTTGAAGTGCATTTGTATAAAGTGTTTTGTCTTCAGTTAG
>CALDTA010000072.1:0-3672 GCA_937924455.1 uncultured Deinococcales bacterium | reverse complement strand
TTCAATTAAGTACTCGCCAACCATACCTGCATAGGATGCTGTACCTGCTGCTGCGATGATTACTCTATCAATGCTATTTGGATCTAGACCGATATCTAGTTGAACATCCATACCATTGCCTGCAAGACGTCCACCTAGTGTCTGCTGAATAACTGCTGGCTGCTCATACATCTCTTTTAGCATGTAGTGCTCGAAACCACCTTTTTCAGCCGCTTCAGCATCCCACTCTACTGTTGAGATTTCACGGTCAATCACATTACCTGCAAAATCAGAAATTGTGATGCCCTCATTGGTAATAAGTACTAGATCACCATCATGTAAAAAGATAACTTCTTTTGTATACGGGAGTAATGCTGGAACATCACTGGCTACAAAGTTTTCACCTTCGCCAACGCCTAGCACCATTGGGCTAGTGTTTCTTGCTGCAACAATTAAGTCATGATCTGCATGAGATACGACGAGTGCGTAAGCACCTGTAACTTCTGCTAAAGACTTTTGAACTGCCTTATACAAGTCGCCTTCGTAGTTTTCTTCGATTAAGTGAACTAAGACTTCTGTATCGGTTTCTGAAAGAAAAACATGACCTGCTTCAACCAAACGCTCTTTAAGTGGTAAATAATTTTCGATAATGCCATTGTGAATAACCGCAAGCTTACTATCTTCTGAAAGATGTGGGTGTGCATTTACATCATTTGGTTTACCGTGTGTTGCCCAACGGGTATGACCTAGACCTAAATTACCTTTGAGTGGCTTGGTTTCAAGCACATCACTTAATACACTTAATTTACCTGCACGCTTAACAACGTCTAATTCAGGGTCGCCAGTAACTACGATTCCTGCTGAGTCATAGCCTCTATATTCAAGACGCTTTAAACCATCCATGATTACGTCTTGTGCCTGTCTGTGTCCTACATATCCTACAATTCCACACATATTTGCTTCCTTTCTAACTTTCTAAAATACTTCTAAGATTTTCAATTTCCCTTTTGGTTCCCCAAACTGTCTTTCATGCATCTTAAGTGCTTGCTAGATAATTTGTTTCTAGAAGTCGAGTTTCTAGGGATTAGCAATTCAAAGCTAGCTCGAGCTAGAAATCAAACTACTTTTATGCCTAGAAGGTAGCACAGTATCGTAAGCGAAACGTAGTGCGAAGATGAATGAAAATAAGTGAATAATGAAACATGAATCCGCCAAAACCTTGCGATTAATTACCACCATAAAGTAGTGGCAAAACAAGACTTCAATTATCAGGATGCACTCAAGAAACAGTTAAGTCAAACTATCTAACTATTTTTCATTTATTGTTTAGTTGTGGGGTGTTTGTTGGGTACTTAGCCCATCTGCTTACTAATTACCATTTTGTGCTCGAGCGAGTGGTATGTCTCGGAAGGGGCCCGCCGACTTATGATGACAGTACATCGATACTAATTCATCCATTCGCATTTTCAGTGAAGTCGTATTCTTCACCTATCTCTGAGCATTTAAGAATCCTTAGATTCAAAAACCTCAAAGCCCTTCGCCTCGTCACCTAAAAATCCAAAAACTTTTAGGGCTTGCGCTTTCCTCTGAGCTACTTCAAATATTGTTTAAGTTTAATGAACCTCCATAAGCTATTTCTAATACGAACAATACTATACACTAAAGGATTGTGTCAAAGTCCCTACAAGCAACTTTGACACCAAATTCTAGAACACAAAGTACTTAATCTTAGTTCTAGGTACTTAATTCTATTTTATTTTAATTCCCAAGGCTCGCCTGCAACTAAATAGCCATTCATCGTTTCTACAAAATCAGGGCTTGCCGTATTGATACTTTGTCTAAGATTATTCATAACATAAACATCGTATAGGAGAATATCCCTACCAACATTTACAAGTTGAGAATCCTCTATGGCTAAAGCAGTACTACCTCGCCCAAGATTTGAAGGGTAAATAATATTTCCATTGATAATATCCAGTGGAAATGATGTCACCAAAGCAAAAAGCATACTTAAGCCAAAAAGAAAGCCACCAATTCCACCAAGCAAGCTCTGTAAGCCATGTGGAATAGGGTCTCTATCATTCAGAAACTGTCCTAGTAGCGCAAGTGCCACACTTAAAATTATGCCAACAAAAAGCGCCAAAATCACATTGACTTGCCCAAGTCTCAGCAAAGGTTGAATAAGAAGAATAGCAGCAAGTCCAACCACTAAACCTGCAAGCTTGCGCCTTGCAAAAAGCCCAGCGATGACACCTACTAAAAGGATCAACAAATAATCTAGCCAATTAAAATCTACGAAATCAAACATATCTATTTATCTCTTATACTATACCCTGCATCAACAATTCCTGACAGAATCACCTTCATATAGCCATCCACTTCATCATCTCTTAAGGCTCGTTCAGGATGACGGAATCGTAAGTTAAACGCAACACTGCGCTCCCCTTCTGCTATGGGCTTTCCGCTGTAAACATCAAAAACATTCACTGTTTCTAAACGTTCACCTGCATTTGCTATTAACAGGTCTTTAAGAGATTCATAACTAACAGCAATAGGTGCGACAATAGCAACATCTCGCTCTGCATGTGGTTGACGAGCATAGTCACTGAAACTCACATCATTACTCGCTAGTGGCATCGACACTTCAGCTATATAGCTTTCGCCAAGTTCATAATGAGAGGCAACTTCAGGATGTAAACGCCCCATGAAGCCAACCGTTTGCCCATTCCAAATAACACTAGCACTCACACCCGGATGCAATGCTGCATGTGCTGCTTGTTCTAGCTTTAAGTCAGCACCAAGTGTAAGCGCTAACTTTTCAAATACACCTTTGAAGTCGTAGAAGTCTATCGCCTCGCCACTAATCCAGTTCGATGTAGTCGCCTGTCCACGCATAAAAATGCATAGACGTGTTTCTTCCTGCTCAAGGAAAACATTACCTATTTCGAACAACGCAAGGTTTGGCACTGCATGATTGGTCTGGGCTGCACTGAGCATATTTGGATAAAGTGCTGTTCGCAAAACCGTTCTTTCGACGCTCTGAGGATGGGTCAGTTCTACGCTGGCAACTGGTGCATTGGCTCGAGCCAGTGCCTCAGGATAGCTAAATGTATAGTTCATTGCCTCAGTCAATCCAAAACCCACAAGCATGTTTTTAAAATTCCTAAAGGTACTGTCAATTCCCTTTGGCACAAAGTGCATCGCTGGCATAGTTTCATTCAAGTGCTCAAAACCGTGCATACGAGATACTTCTTCGATAATGTCTTCTTCAATCTCCATATCAAAACGCCAGCTAGGTGGCTGGATGCGCCACAAGTCGTCTTCAAGCTTTTCAACGCCACAGCCCAAAGCAGTTAAGTAAGCTTCTTGCTGATCTAAAGGCACATCTAAATCCATAAGATAGTGAACACGTGAAGGACGGAAATCTACAATTGGACGAACAATATCGTCTTGTCCAACATCTACAATACCCTTTTGTAACGTACCGCCCCCAAGCTCAGCTATTAAGTTCGAAACTCTAGCATTTGCAATTGCAGGCAAGTTTGGATCTACTCCACGCTCGAAGCGAAACCCCGCATCGGTATTTAGCGTATGTCGCTTGGCTGTTTTACGAACCCTTACTGGGTCGAAATGCGCTGCTTCTAAAGCAACAGAGGTCGTCTTTGGATTGATACTGTGATGCGCTCCACCAAT
>CALDTA010000071.1:0-12552 GCA_937924455.1 uncultured Deinococcales bacterium | reverse complement strand
CCATCCAAATCACTGACAAATGGCATACCAGAGTGAGGCACAAAGTTTATATAGCCATCACCAATAGTTAAGTTATATTTAGGATTCCGAGCGTGCCATGTAAAGCTAGAAGGTGCTTTGCCAATGAGTTCCATCAGCAAGCCTCTGTCTATTTTTACAATCTCAGTTTTATGGTCAACATCAGCACCAGCTTGTTCCCACAAATCAAGCGCTTGCTTATCCATAAAAGCCATACCAGTAGTTTCAAGAATGGTCATAGAAGCTTCGTGAATAGCTTCTATCTTTTCTTCAGATAGCCAATCAAGTGGTTTGACTGGACTTTTAAGTAATCTAAAAGGCTGCTTTAACCAAGATATATCTGCTTTTCTTGAATTATTACGTCTAGATGATCTGCGTCTTTTGGGTGCTTCTGACATATAGAGGTTCCTAATCGATGCGATAGTCAATAGTGCAAGTGGATTTTATAGTTGAAGTACTTTAGCATGATGCTACTAAAAATAGATAGCAAGACAAAACAGCTAGATTTGTGTATAAAAAAAGGTGAGACTCGTCAATGAGTCTCACCTTTTTTGGTTTGGCGGAGAGAGAGAGATTCGAACTCTCGGTGCAGTTGCCCACACACACGCTTTCCAAGCGTGCTCCTTAAGCCACTCGGACACCTCTCCATTGATGTGGTGCATACGCTTAAGAAAAGCTTAAAGGCAAAAGTATCATACTTTTGCCTTTGAAGTTTAGCAAGTTTGTTTTAGTTTCGTCAATAAACTTATAGGAGAATTTATAGGATTTTCGATAAGAAGTCCTTAGTACGGTCTTCTTGAGGATTGGTGAAGAAGTGCTCTGGTGTACCTACTTCAACAATTTCACCCTCATCCATAAGTATAACCCTGTCACCAACTTCACGAGCGAAGCCCATTTCGTGTGTTACCACGATCATAGTCATACCTTCTTTGGCAAGATCAACCATAACTTCAAGCACTTCACCAATTACCTCAGGGTCAAGCGCAGAAGTAGGCTCATCAAAAAGCATAACTTCAGGTTGCATAGTAAGTGATCTAGCGATTGCTACACGCTGTTGCTGTCCACCCGACAGTTGCCCTGGGAATTTTTGAGCTTGTTCAGGAATCTTTACTTTTTCTAAGAAGTACATTGCACGTTCTTCGGCCTCAGACTTTTTCATGCCTTTAACTCGAATTGGTGCAAGTGTGATGTTGTCCATAACGGTTAGGTGAGGGAAGAGGTTAAAACTCTGAAATACCATACCTGTTGAACGGCGTACTTTATCGATGTTTCGGACGTCATCAGTAAGGTGAGTGCCATCCACAACAATTTTACCTTCTTGGTGTTCTTCTAAGCGATTTATACAGCGAATGAGTGTAGATTTACCTGAACCAGATGGTCCAATAACCACAACTACTTCACCCTTATTCACGCTCAAGTTGATGTCTTTCAGTACGTGGAAATCTCCGTACCACTTATTTAGACGATCAATTGTTACAATTTTTTCGCCACCATCAGGTGCGAATGCAGTGACTAATCCTTCTGGAAATGTTGTTGTCATATAGTACCTTTCTTACCTAGTTCCTAGACCTAGTTGTTTTTCAAGTTGTCTACTAGCAATGCTCATGCGGTAACAGAAGAACCAGTAGAAGAGTGATCCAAAGATAAAAAGTTCTTTTAGAATACCACCAGCAACTAGAGTTGCATCTGGCTGGTTTGCAATTTGATTAAGCATAGCAAAAATATCTACAAGTCCGACGATAAGGACAAGTGATGTATCTTTGAAAAGGCCGATAAAAAGACCAACAATTGCAGGAATGACTGCACGAAGTGCTTGAGGCAAGATAATTATACTAGTCGTATCCCAAGGACTCAATCCAAGCGCGTGTGCTGCCTCTCCTTGACCTTTAGGCAAGGCTTGCAGACCACCACGAACATTTTCAGCCATGTATGCAGCAGCGAAAAGAATAATCGCAACTTGTGCACGAATAATTCCTGCAGGGGTAGCATTAATTGCAAGTGGCAACATAACTGAAGCTAAGAATAGCCATGATACTAGTGGTGAGCCACGTAAAATTTCAATGTAGCCTGTACAGATAGTTCGAATGATTGGTAACTTACTTTCACGACCAAGTGCAAGACCTATGCCAATCGGAAAGCAAAGAACAATACCTGTAATGGATAAGAAGAAGCTTAGTAGCATCCCGCCCCATAAGTTAGGGTTTACATAACGCATTGGACTTGTGGATTCATGTCCGTGTCCACCACCAAAGCCAACGAGGATGAATGTACAGACAAACCAAAGCAGCACCCAGCCCCAAGACAGGAATTTTGCTATTTGTGGTATTGCATTACCAATAAAGAAGAAAACTATAGGAAGAAGAGCTGCAATTACCCAGTAAAGACGCACAGATTCCCAATAAACTAAAGCAACAATTGCAATGATTACAATGAGACCGAGAATCCAATAAAAGGCTCTACGGATGATGTGTCCAATACCTTCGTTTGAAACGCCTGCATTTAAACCAAACAAAGACATGATGATGATTATGCAGGTCATCGGTCGCCAGAGTAGGTCAGAAGGATATTGGAAAACTGCCAAGAGGCGTTGGTTATTCCAAACAATCTGCCAGTCTGATTCAGCAACAATCCATGTGACTAAATTAAAGAGTGACCACGAAATTAAGATAATCATCAAAAGAGAGATGATGCTGTTGAGAGGGCTGTTAAAGATGTTCTGTCTAAGCCAAAAGCCAAAACCAGAAGTTGGCTGTGGTGACGGACGGGCAGGTTGAGGTTGAAAGGCCATATTAACGCTCCACCAGTTTCATACGATTATTGAAAATGTTTAAGATGAAAGAGAAAGTTAAGCTGATAAGCAAGTAACCAGCAATGAGAATTATAACCATAGGTACTGCACCACCTGATTGTCCAGTAATGATTTCACTGACTTTAAAGAACTCAGGGTAGGCACAAAAGAGACCTAAGGAGCTGTTTTTTGCCAAGTTAAGGTATTGACTAATCATAGGCGGAATTACGATACGCATAGCTTGTGGCAAAACAACTAGATTAAAGGTTTGACTACCATTTAGACCAACTGCTTGTGCTGCCTCACGTTGTCCTTTGGGTACAGACAAAATGCCACCACGAACAATTTCAGCAATAAAGCTTGCGGTATAGATAACCAAAGCAATTAGGAGTGCTAAATAAGCATTAGTAAGAATTTGACCCCCTACGATGCCCGTACGTTCAGTTGGAAAGCTAGGCTTGCTCCATGCAAAAGGTGAAGCAGATTTTAGCTCAGCTCTGGTATTAATATTATCGCCTTTAAATTTTGGAAGCTTGGTTTCACCATCGTTATCGGTTACTAGATGACGTTCAAAGTTTTTAACTGTCATTTGAACTTGATAGTTGATACCTTCGTAACCATCTTCTGGTGTTCCACTGGCGTCTATCTCTTCTTGAGTACGTTGTGCTTCGCCTTTATCAAAGACTCCGTTTCCATTGCGATCTTTGTAGATTTGTCCAACACTTGGAAATTTATTGTAGTGAATAGATAAGCCTTCTGCATTTTCAGGGTTGATAAAGGTTACTTCTGCTTCTTCAAATTCAGACTTTTTAATTAGTGGAAATCTAAAGCTCGAGTATACAGTTCGGTTAGCTTCTTTGCGTTTATCTGGAATAGAGGTAAGTGTGCCCTCATCCATCTTTGCTATAATTGGAATAGCTCTGACAGTTTCTTCAGTTCTGCTTGTAAAAGCCTCATCTTGATTTGCATCAATATAGCTTGTAAAGCGTCCGCTAGATTCCTTGAAATTTAAAGCTAAGTTTTCAGGATATGTCGAGCGATTGTCTGCAACAAAGTAGCCAACAAGTGAAACAACTACAAATGCAAGTAGTGTTAGAATCCATGGATTACCAGGTCGTTCAGAAAGAATAATTTGTCTACGGCGTATGAAAAATACAATGATAGCCAAGACTAAAGCGCCAATAAGCCAAGGTAACCATAGGACAGCATTTTGTGTGTAATAGGGCCACGGCATAGCGATTCCAGAGTTGTTGAGAATGCCTTGACCTAAGTCAAAACCATTACCACCAATAGGTAAACTAGGAATGAACAGTACGGTATACCAAAAGAAAATCTGTACTGCTAAAGGAATGTTACGAACGATTTCGATATAAAACGTTGCAACCTGTCTCAATACCCAGTTGTTAGATAAACGCATGAGTGCTGTTCCAACGCCCAGTAAAGTAGCCAGAACCATGCCAATAAGAGATACTTTTAGGGTATTTAAAAAACCAACAAAAATAGCTCGTCTATAAAAGTGGATATTTTGATCGTAAGGAATAGGTGATTCCGAAAGAGGGATACCTGCTCTAGTAGCTAACCAATCAAAACCTAAAGTGATATTGATCTCTCTAGCATTAATAATTACATTCCTGACGAGAAAAGCTAAGCCTACGAGCACAAGTATTAAAAAGATACCCTGTGCTAAGTTGCCTATAACTTTTACGTTTCGATAAAAGGGAATTGAGTTTTGACTATTTTCCCCTACTTGTTGTACCGCCATGAAAAGAGAAGCCTCCTATAGATAATTTTAAGAAATTAGGGCTCTTTGATTTAAAGAGTGGTATGTCGTTACAAAGCTGTTGGATATGCTTTGAGTTGCCGAGCTTTTCAGTTTGTTTCTAGCTGAATTGATCACGCAACTGACCATGCAATTGACCATGCAATTAATCATAGAACCTATGTTATCTAACAATTGATAGGTGTTACAAACAGTATAAGGTTGTGAAACCTACCTAATAGTTTGCTATTTGTCGTACACAGTACTTGATAAAACATTACCAAACTGTTTCGTAAAAAATATATGTATTTTAAGATAGGCAAGAATAAAAAATAATATAAGAAAGGGCGGCTTTGAAACCGCCCTTTCTAGTATTCAAATCAATACGTTGATTAACGTACTGGTGGTGCGTAGTGGATACCGCCATCAATGTAGCTAGCATTTAGACCACGTGGGATAAATGTTGGAGTATCTGGACCTAAGTTACGATCGTAGATGTCAGTGTAGTTACCTACTTGTGAGATTACATTTAAGAATGCATCTGCACTTAGACCAAGTTGCTCAACGTTGTCAGGAATAATACCTAAAAGACGTTGCTCATCAGGAACTTCTGATGTTGCAGCAATTTCATTAACATTGTCCATGTTAATTCTCCACTCGTCAGCAAGGAATGTTGCGAAAACAGTCCACTGAACAACATCAAACCACTCGTCATCACCATGACGAACAGATGGACCTAGAGGCTCTTTAGAGATTTTTTCTGAAAGAATGCTGTGCTCGCTTGGGTTAGCAAGTTTTGTACGCTGACCGTTAAGCGCTGAGCTATCAGTTGTATATACGTCACAAGCACCACTTTCGTAGTTTGAAAGTGCTTGGTCAGCATTTGCAACTAGGATTGGCTCCCAGTCGATGTCGTTTGCAGCCATAACGTCTGCAACGTTAAGTTCTGTTGTAGTACCAGATTGAACACAGATGCTTGCGCCGTCCATGCTCTCGAGGTCACTAATACCAGAGTTGCTACGAACCATGAAGCCTTGACCATCATAGAAAGTTGTAGCTGTGAAGTTTAGACCTAAAGCTGTGTCACGACTACTTGTCCATGTTGTTGTACGGATTAGAACATCTACCTCACTTGAAGCAAGTGCAGTGAAACGCTCTTGTGAAGAAAGTTGACGATACTCAACAGCTTCGCTATCGCCTAGTACTGCAGCAGCTACAGCACGACAGTAGTCTGCGTCGATACCTTCCCAAACACCTTGGTCATTAATAGTACCAAAGCCTGGTGTGTTTGCTTGACCAATACCACAGCGTAGAACGCCACGATCTTGTACTTCAGCAAGTGTCTGAGCTAAACCTAGTGAGCAAAGCCCAAGAACTAAAACAGCAACAAAAATTTTGCGCATAAATATTACTCCTTACGAATAAATTTTCGGGTAATCCCTCGTGCATACTAACCTGTAGAGGAAGGATAAGTAAAGAGTTAAGACCCGATGAAGTCTAGTGTAACATAGCTTGAATTAGAAAACGCACCTGATTTGAATCTACGTTCATTTCACAGATGGATTTAAAACTATAATATAAAGTACTTCTTTATTTTTTAGTGTTTTGGATATAATTTTGGTGTTATTGGAATACTAATGGGAACGCATCAAGGTTTAACCTAATATGTTTTAAAGTGAGTTGTTTAGGAGTGTTGTAGGTCATGGATATTGGTGAGATTTCGAACAAATTGGCGTGTAGGACCTTTAGGGGGCTTTACAAACACCCTCTAGATATGGCAAACTATCTTTGGGTCGTTAAGACCTAATTCAAGTTTTTTTCAACTACTACCTAGGGAATAAGAAGGATAAGGGGACCACTTATCCTTCTTATTACTTTATATGTAGCTTAGCTTTTTAATCCAAACTCAACCCTTATTAAAAATTCAGAGGTGTGAACGACTCGCTGTAGCATTGGTACATCAACAGCTACATCAACAGACGTGATTATTGTGCTACATCAGTGCTACATCATTTTTTTGTTGGTGCTGCTTTTTTTGTTGACACTGCTTCGCTCGAAAGGTCTTTGTAGAGGACTTGTTACAGGAGCTTGGCGAAAGAGCTAGATTGTAAGACTGGGTTGTAAAGACTGGGTATTGCTAATTTAGTTGAGCTAATTGGGCAATATCGTGCTTAAGTTGGTTGAGTAAGTCTGCTTCTACAGTCAACTTTGCGGTTTTAAGTGCGTTGTAAACCGCTCTGCTGTCTGCTGAGCCATGTCCAATAAAGGCATAACCATTGACACCTAAAAGAGGTTGTGCGCCATATTCAGATGGATCAAGCTTATCTCGTAGGTTTCTAAAAACTGGTTTTAGAAGTTGTGCTCCAAGTTTTTGCAAGATACCAGCATTTTCAATGCCTTCTCTGAGCCAACTGAAAATAGTCTTAGCTTCACCTTCAGCGAGTTTCAAAATGACATTACCTGTAAAACCATCAGTAACGATGACTTCTACATCACCAGTGAGTACATCACGCCCTTCGATGTTGCCGTAAAAGTTAATCGAAGGTGTTTGTTTGAGCAATTGGTGACTTTCTAAGGTCAGTTCGTTGCCTTTTTCTTCTTCTTCACCAATAGACATGAGTCCAACGCTAGGATTGCTGCTGCCATGGACAACACGGTGATAGATAGATGCCATGACTGCGAATTGTTGCAAGTAGCTAGGGCGACAGTCGGCATTGGCACCTGCATCTGCGAGGATTGAGACACCTTTGAGCGTTGGCATGTTTGCCATGATAGCTGGACGCTCAACACCTTTTATTCTTCCTAGCACAAAAAGTGATGCAGCCATCGTTGCACCTGAGTGTCCCATTGAGACGCAGGCTGAGCACTCGCCAGATTTGGCAAGTTGCATGGCTTTCATAATTGAGGAATCCTTACGCCGCCGAACATCACTGGCATGATCTTCCATAGTGATTGTATCTGTAGCTTCGTGGATTGGCAGGCTAGCATTGTGCTTAGCGAGTTCTGCTGAAAGGATTTCTTTATTACCAACTAACACAACATTGATGCCTTCTTTATGAGCACGAATAGCGCCTTCAATAGCTGCTTGTGGCATGTTGTCACCACCCATAGCGTCTAGTGCTACAGCGTCTGGTGCTACAGCATCTAGTGATATAGGTTTGATTGTTGTGTCATCAGCAGTCATGCTAATGAGTATAGCTTGTGTAGATTCACCGTGTTAGTGATGTAATACTGGTTAGTATTAGTGATGGAGTACTGTATGCAGAAAGGTGGAGGCGAGAGCTGTCTATTTTGAACCAGTTATTTTTAGTTCAGGTTCGTGTTTGTCATAGCGAAGCATTTCTGCAAGTCTCCCTCTTGATACAGGACGATGTGGACGTTTAGGAACAAAGGCTGTTACGATATCAACCCAGCGAGGTTTTGAATACTCAAGGACTACATGAAGAGGGATTTTGACTGTTGGACTGGGAGAGATTTGACCGAGTACTAGAAGACGTTCGTCAAGAACATAACGCATGAGTTCTTTTCCATAAAGAATTGAGCCAACCATGTCACTTTCGTTGAAGCCTTCACTAAGGGCATGGCTGTGGGCATGAGGACCAATACGATATTTACCTTCTTTAATCAGAGGGCGCAAATCTTCTAAGGTACGAAGTTTTGGTTTGCGTTTCTTTAGTTTTTTAAACGCCTCATCGTCTGGATGTACTTGTTGATGAGTGTTTTTTGTTGGATCTTTAAAAAAAGGTTTTTTGCTTGCCATTTAAGTAACCTTATGAGGAGTGATCTAATCTATGTATTTGCGTTTCTGTCTATTTTGGTTTTCAAGATACCATTTCAAGATTGGATAAATAGTATAGTGAAAACTTTTTATGGCGTTTTAGGTTATTTGACATCATAGGCTGTATAGTGTGCCTTAATTAGTAAGTACGTGTGTAAAATTAAGTTATATTATTTGATTTACCTCTAATCCCTTACAGGACGCCACATCTCCAGTATTTTAGGTGTCAAGATAGTTAAACTTATTTTCAACTTGGTACTTAAGGTCAAAAACTTGAAACTATTAACTCCAAATTTATATTTAGATAATTTAACCGATTTAACAGTAGATATTCTAAAAGAAGAAGGTATTAGCTATTTGCTGATAGATTTAGATGATACTTTGGTTGCTTCGTATGCAGATTCTATAGCTGTGGAGTTTGAAGTATGGTTGAAGCAGTTAGCTGAACAGGGGATAGGCATTTTTATTTTGAGTAATGGAAAGTTTGAGCATGTTCGCTATTGGTTGGAATATTTGCAACTAGAGGGAATTGCTTTAGCGGCTAAGCCACTGCCGATTGGGTGGGCTCGAGCCCTAAAACTTTTAAATGCCCGACGAGAAAATTGTGCGATGCTTGGCGACCAACTCTTTACTGATGTCCTAGGCGCTAACATATATGGGATACACAGTATTTTAGTCAAACCGCTTAGTCCAGGTAAGCCACATACAAAACAACTACGTAAACTTGAAAGATATTGTTTAGGAAAAATGAACATAAGTTAGTGATACTTAGGTGGCTGAATATTTTCAGATTTTAAATTTGTATTTTGCATATCACAAGTTATGAAATTAAACGAAGTGCTAATGCCTTTTTAAATTTTCACTTCAGCTCTTACGTTTTCATGAAGCTTTGCTCAATAGATTCTTTGAATACTTAAGAGCTTTTTATGTCATGGGCGCTCTATAATGACGCTAGCATTATCTATTTTGCAATAAATTAAATGGCAAAATAACTTCTAGGTAAGTATCAACTACTTACTTGTTTTAAGTGCTTAGTTTTATTGAATTTTTAGTTTTATAGAATTTTAGGAGCAGCGGTGGCAGTCCTTTCAAGTGGTGATAAACGTCTCGGAGCAGTTTTGCTGGACAGTGGCTATGTAAGTGATGAAAACTTACAAGAAGCCATTGTGCAACAGGCTGAAATTGGTGGTAGGTTAGCTGATGTTTTAGTTAACCTTGGGGTTATTTCGGAACATAGGATAGCTAGGGCTATTGAGGAATCTATAGGTATTCCACTAGTAACCCTGCCCCGTGTTGACGTGATGCCAGAAGCACTTGCTAAGGTACCTAGTGATTTAGCACAAGATTTAGAAGTGATGCCTTTTACTATAGAAGGTAATCGTTTGCGTGTCGCTTTCAATGACCCATTAGATGCGCTCACAATTGAAGAGCTCGAGGACGAGACTGGTTGTATTATTGAGCCATACAATGCTTTGAGTAAGGAAATTCTTTGGGCATTGGCAACGTATTATCCAGAACTTGGGTTAGAGTCACCACCTGATGTCAATGTAGATACGAGTAAGCGCTTTGGTGCAATTGCTATACAAAAAGGTTTTGTGACTGAAGAGCAAATTGCTGAAGCACTTGAAGAACAAAACCGTACAGGTGGTCTTCTCGGGAAGATTTTAATTCAGCTTGGGCATATTAGTTACGAGGAAACAGCGCAATTATTGGCTGAGCAGAATGACTTAAACTATGTTGAAATGCTGGATGAAAGCCAGCTAAATGAAAAGTGGTCAACACAATTACTCCGCTTAGATGCTATGCAGTTTAATGCTGTGCCTATACAAGATAGTGGAGACAAGTTAACTTTAGCTATTGCTGATCCAAGGCAAATGGGCGAACTCAAAGCAATCATCGATAGAGATATTGACTTTGTTTGTAGTCCAGAGCCTGAGATTCGTCGCTTAGTAGATATTCTCTATGCAGATGACAAAGGGCGTTTAGGTGAAACACTTTTAAAAACTCATAAGATTAAGCGTGAACAACTTCGTCAGGCACTGAGCGAACAGGCTAAAACTGGTCGTACGAAGCCTTTAGGTGAAACGCTTATTGATCTTGGTTTTGTTACTGCAAATGATATTGAGGAAGCACTCAGTACTCAGCGTACTGGTGGGGGTAAACTAGAAGATACCCTTGTACAGTCAGGCAAAATTAGTCCTGAAATGCTTGCTAGAAGTTTAGCAATGCAGTTAAATTATGACTACATTGAGCAAGAGACTGTTGAAATCGATCCTTACGCAGCAGCGATTATTCCAGAAGCAACGATTAGACGCTATAACATCATGCCATTGCGTTTGGAAGATGATGTTTTAGTTGTTGCTATGAAAGACCCTCGTCATGTCTTTGCACTTGATGATTTAAGGTTGTTAACAGGAAAAGAGATCCAAACTGCAGTTGCTACTGAAGAGACACTCGAAGGTCTTATCAATAGAATGTTCCAGTCAGGTGCGAACATGGACGCACTTGCCAAAGAACTTGTTGAAGAAGTTGGCACAAGTAGCGATGACATTATCCTGGATGATCAAGATAGTTTAGACGACAATGTTCTTGTAAAAGTTGTCAATAACATCATTGGTGAATCTATAACGAATGATATTTCTGATATTCATATTGAACCAAATGCTGAAGACGTTTTGGTACGTGTTCGTAAAGATGGTGTTTTACAGGAGTACATGCACCTTCCTAAGCAAAGTGCAAGTGCTTTGCTTGCCCGTATTAAAATTATGGGTGATTTAGATATTGCAGAAAGACGAATGCCACAAGATGGTCGTATTCGTTATAAGTATAAAAATCATAATACTGATTTACGTCTTTCTACATTGCCTACTGTATATGGTGAAAAAGCCGTAATGCGTATTTTGAAAAAGGCAGATAGCATTCCTGAGATTGAAACGCTTGGTTTTGCTGATTACAATCTTCAGCGTTTTAAAGATGTGATTCAACAGCCTTATGGCATGTTCTTGATTACTGGTCCTACAGGTTCAGGTAAGTCTTTTTCAACGTTTAGTATTTTGAAGCGAATTGCAGTTCCTGAAGTGAATGTAACTACAGTTGAAGATCCTGTGGAATATGAAATTCCAGGTATTAACCAAACGCAGGTGAATAACAAGGCAGGTCTGACTTTTTCTTCGGCGCTACGTTCATTCTTGCGCCAAGATCCTGATGTAATCATGGTTGGTGAGATTAGGGATAGTGAAACTGCTGAAATTGCTGTTGAAGCAGCACTGACAGGTCACTTGCTGATTGCTACACTGCACACGAATGATGCTGCGGGCGTTATCACTCGTATCGGAGAAATGGGTGTTGAACCTTTTAATATTTCTGCTGCATTGCTTGGTGTGCTTGCACAGCGCTTGGTTCGTCGTATTTGTAAAGACTGTAAAACCGAATATACACCCAATCCTGATGTGTTAAGGCAATTAGGTTTGCCTGCTGAGAAGCTAGAAGGGCACAAACTATACCGAGGTGTAGGCTGTGAAAAGTGTGGTGGTACAGGCTATAAAGGTCGTATGGGTATTCACGAGCTCATGATTAATGACGAAGAAGTAGAAAAGGCAATTATTAAAGGCTTGTCAGCAAATGAGATTAAAGAAGTCTCAATTAAGCAAGGCATGGTTACGCTGCGTGGCGATGGTATTCGTAAAGCCTTTAAAGGCATGACAACTTTAGAAGAAGTCCTCGCCAAGACTTCAACATAAACATCTAACATGAATTTAAGAATAAATAAAAACAAATCATTAAGGGGGCATCCAAAATGACAATGCACGATAAGCCAGCAGGCAAAAAATCCCTAAATATGGTGGATTTACTTAAATTGACCATAGAAAAAGGGGCATCGGATTTGATTATCACTGTGGGATTACCACCGATGTTACGAATTGATGGTAAGTGGCAACCAACAGATTTTCCGAGACTATCGCCTGAAATGACACGTAAAATGATGTTCTCTATGATGGATGAGAAGCGTCAGCGTGAATTTGAAGAAGATAGAGAACAAGATATTTCATTTAGTTTGACAGGACACGGGCGCTTTAGGGTTAATGTCTTTTTCCAAAAAGGTTCTGTTGGTGGCGTACTTCGAACGATTCCTGAAGAGTTCATGACTTTACAGCAGATGGGTTTGCCAAATGAAGTTGCTGCACTTGCAAAGCTTCCTCGTGGACTAAT
>CALDTA010000070.1:0-4621 GCA_937924455.1 uncultured Deinococcales bacterium | reverse complement strand
AGCTCTAGTGGTCCGAGTCTACCCACCATAAAGACATCTGCTACATTGACCAAGGTCAGGAGTAGATTGGTCAACATGACGGGGGTTGAAAGTTTTATGACTTGTTGGACGACTGGGAGATAGCGGGTGTAGCGAGACATTAGTATTAGTTTAATGACTATAAGTACAAGAAACAACAGGACGTACTGCTATTTATTTTGACACACTTCTCGATCGAATCCATAGAAACAGCTCTTCAATAACAAGACCAAAAACTCCTGCTACACCTGTCCAAAAAGATATCTGTATAGGAAAAATGATAAAAGCCAAACCTGCCAGATTATATGTGTAGATATCGTAGTCATAATCGTGATGAAGGTAGGCTGAAACAATCACCGCTGCAAGGAATGAACATACTAAAGGTATATAAAATATACTCTTGGACTTCAGAGCCCCTATGAATACAATCACTGAAGGCATCGCAGCAAGTACTAGAAAAAAAAGCTGTCCAGGAATAACCGAAAATAACAGTTCTCCAATAATCGAGTCCAAATCCATGTATGCCACTGGCAGTCTTGGAAAATATTGCATCACCCAATCTCTACCTCTAGGAACACGAGATAGAATAGGCATGAAGAAGCAAACTATCGCACAAAACAGTCCTAGTCTCTTTTTATGGTTATTGGTAATCCTAGTTAAGTTGAATTCAAACCTAGCAAGGAAAACAATCAAGAGCAGAATACATACCACCAGTATACTAAGTGGAAATATAATGCTTAATACTTGAATGAGCTTCAAATGACTTTTAACCTTTAATTCTTAACATCTCATAATGTCTACTCAAACAAATTTTGATTACACAACGACAAGACGTTTTTTGTTCAACTGCCTTTATACGTACTATACGACCACGGCGACATTAACAATGGCACGTGATAATTACCTTCTTTATCCGTAATCGAAAAACGAATCGGCACATCATCTAAAAACGTCTCTTTGTCTTGCTTAACCTTTTTTGATTTAAAGTACTTCTTGGTGTGAAAAACAATCTCATATTGCCCTTCTTCCATTTCATCTTCGGAAAGAAGTAGCTTGTCGGTACGACCATCTGCATTAGTCTTTAGCTTTTTAATAAGTTTACGCTCTGGGGAAAGCGAAAATAATTCAAGTTCTACGCCCTTGGCTGGTAAACCGTGCATTGTGTCTAGTACATGTGTTGATAATTTTGCCATTTTTTATAGCTCCTAGCTTGTACTCACTTTTAGTTCGTATTAGCACTTATTTCTAGTAGCGTCTAATTAGCATTAGCGCCTTGTGCTATCCAAAGTCCTAGTTTGCGCCGCTCCTCATCAGTAATTCCTGTTAGGTTACCAGGCGGCATATAATCACTGTCTACTGCTACAGTTTTAATTTTAGCAGATTGCGTCGAAATGTGCGCTGCTGACTCAAAAAGTACCCCCGCAGGCGCTGCGCTAAAGCCTGCCTGTGTCGGCACAGTTGCATGACAAGCAGTACAACGTTCATAGATAATGCTGCTAACTTCCACAAAAGATACCTGCTCGGCATTGGCAAGTTCTGCCTGTGCCGTTTGCTTCGGTGCAGTCAAAATCATCGTACCAATAACAACAAGTGCCGCGACCAAAAACAACTGTGGCAAGGCAAGCCCCTCACGAATTGTCCTGTGGTGTTCTTTCTCTGTTACGTTGACCGAGTGACGCAGTGCCACACTTGCTATAAATAGTAAAATCAGGATGAGCCAATTCAAGCTGTGACTATACGTCATCGGATAATGATTTGAAATCATCGCAAACAATACAGGTAAGGTCAAATAGTTGTTGTGGCGAGAGCGCTTTTGCACCCACTTGATAAATTCAACATCTAACTTCTCGTCTCGTTTAATCGCTTTTACCAGCTCTTTTTGCGATGGAATAATCACAAATATAACGTTACCCACCATAATCGTTCCAAGCATCGCACCTATGTGGATGTACATGCCCCGACCACTAAAAACAAAGGTGAGTAGGTAAGCAGCAAGCGTTATTAAGCCTAAACCAACTAAACCAAACAGTGCTGGTCTATCTAAAAGCTTTGTTTTCGATAATGCAACGTACACATACCACGTTGCGACCATACACCCTATGCCAATAGCCACTGCTAGAAGACCAGGCAAAGTACTACCCGCAGGCAACAAGTTCACCTGTGGATTAATATAGTAAACGGTTATCATCAGCAAAAAGCCTGAGAGCCATGTGAAGTAGGCATCCCACTTAAACCAGTGAATGGTTTTTGGGAAAGGCTTAGGGGCAGTTTTATACTTTTCTAAGTAGTAAACCCCTCCCCCGTGTAAACTGTGCATACTCCCAGCTAAGTCATCTCGCTGATTTTCTCGTTCTAAAGCATTTTCTAAAAATATAAAGTAAAAACTAGCACCAATCCACGCTATGCCGTAGAGAATGTGAATCCAGCGAATCAGCAAATTGACCCAAGCATGGGCATGTGCGCCCCACCCCAAGGCGTAGCTCATGACTGCTGCAAGGAAGAATATTAAAAGAAGTCCACCCAACCACGGAAGTTTCATAACCCTGAGACGGTCTTGGTGTAGTGGGTCTATCGCATCATGGCTTGTAGTTGTAGTTATAGTATGACTAAGCTCTTGAACGACAGTCTCAGCTTCGCTATCTTCTACCAACAAATCATCAAGTCGAAACTTTGCAATCTTTGCAATTTGTGCCAACGCTGTTTGCTGCTCTGCAAGCTGCCCATTGCCAAGGCGAGTTTCAAAGGCTTCTAAAATGCTGTGCTTATCATGCCCCTTTACTGCCAAAATAAATGGGAAGTCAAATTTTTCTTTATAGCGATTATTGAGGTCATGAAAACGGTCGTACTCTGCATCGCTAAGTTGATCGAGTCCAGCTCCAGCTTGTTCACTAGTAGACGACGCTGTTAGGCTTCCAGTTCGTGCAGCCTTTCCTGCCAAATCTGGATGAGCACGTATCAGTGCCAACTGCTTAGATTCATCTGCCATCGTGACAACAGAAACCATGGTGCTATGTAACTCTTCAATAGACTTAAAGGGCTTTAAACCATAAGCACCTTCTGGTACCCACGGTGACTGTTCAAAAATGTCTGCTAAAACACTGACAAAATCAGCTTTATCTAATTGATTTAGCCCTTTTAAGCTAAAGTCTTTCATATGGGAGAGCTCCAAATTTATACAACTAGTTTATATAAGTATGAGTATACTCCCAATATCAAGACATGTGCCAACACACTAGATGCAGGATGCGTCTCATTTGGGCTTGTAAATCGATTTCAAAACAAATAGAAGTTGTTCGCCTTTTGAGACTTCAAAGGTACACCTTTTTTAATTTAAAAGAGGCGATAGCCCATAACCCATAGCCCATAGCCCATAGCCCCATCCTACGGTTTATATACAAATTTCTGAAGCAATCAGCCTTGTAAAATGCACCCCTAAAACTAGTTAATTAAACACTGTAGTTTCTAACAATCATACCAACAGCAGGTTGCATTCCTAACTTGGCATAAAATGGCTGCACATTTGCATCACACATTAAATCTATTGCTGGTAAATCTTTAAATCGAGCAAGCACTCTCTTCACAAGTTCACTACCTATATCCTGATTTTGGTATTCAGGTAACACTTCAAGTAAGGGGATAAAAGCAGCTTGTACAAAGTCAGTAATCACTGTGATAAAGCCAATAACATTTCCACTATCGCTATCAATGGCTAGCACAATATAATCACTGTTTTCCAAAACTTGCATGTGTCTTTCAATGGTCATGGGCGTGCGCCAGCCCACGCAAAAGCCACCCTTTAGTTTTTCGGGTGTGATGTTTTCTGTAGTTGTTTGATAAACAATTGCCTTTTCTATTTTCCTAACATCCAATCTAAAGCATGTTTTTCAGCTTTTACAATATCCATATCAGATTTGCCAGATAGTAAAGCAATAGCCTTACCACTGTATCTTGTTAATAATTCAGAAATTCTACGAACGTAAAGAAATGGTGTAAGCCACAACGTATCTTGAACACCATACATCTGTCGTATTTTCTGACGTGGTAGAAACACTGCCTGTTTCAGTGAAGCTAGTTTTGAAGACCATTTCTCCCCTATTATGACATTTAGAAAACCTCGAGAAACATTTGTTTGCACTCTTTTTTCACAACTAAACAATTTACTTTCTGCCCATAAGCTCATTGCTTCCATTTCAGGCTCGTTGCGAATTGCAATGTCTATTTGATGTGGTAGGTCATAGTTCAAAAGCTTATGACAAAGAAACAAGCTAAGCAATACTGATCTGTTGGTATGCCATAGCTCACCTATCTCTAAAACCTGTTGCCAATCCACCTGCTGAGTTTTGACATAAAAATATATGTCCACTAAGTTACGAAGCCCCATATTCCAATGATGGTGAAAGGCAGCGTGGTAACAAAGATGAATTAGCATTCGCTCAGGTGATAAGGCTTTTACACGTGAACCATTAACCTCAAAAAAAACGTTATCTTCAAAAAAATCTTCAGGATTAATCTGTGAATATGCAGGATTATCTTTATCAAAAATATTGAAATGAAGTTCCACTGGATAGCTAAATTCTTTAAGAAAGGGAGGTAAGTGATGATA
>CALDTA010000069.1:0-6212 GCA_937924455.1 uncultured Deinococcales bacterium | reverse complement strand
AGGCACAGAATCTCTAGAAGATGAAGAGTCTGACTATCTTGATGAGCCAATAGCTATGGGTTTAGGTGATGTCAATCTTGCTGCACTGATGGGTATTGTGCTTGGTTGGGAAAAGTTGATTGTTGCTATTTTATTAGCAGTATTTATTGGTGCCTTTGGTGGTATTATCGGACGCTTTTTTGGTGGCGGTAGACAGATTCCCTTTGGACCATCTTTAATGCTTGGTTGTGTTTTAGCACTTTTCTTTGGAGATGCTATCGCAAACTGGTATTTGAGTGCGGTTGGTTTTTAGGTTGAACATTAGTTTTTTCTTCTGAAAAAAGTATTCCGACTGGTTCCAGAACAGCTTGCTTTAGATTCTGTGGGTTTTGTGGAATCTTAAATCCGAAAGTACTTCCTTCACCAAGCTTACTATCAACAAACATCTCTCCACCGTGTTTTTCGATAATCTGTTTACTAAGTGCTAGTCCTAACCCTGCACCTTTGTGACGGCGATTATAGTTACTATCCACTTGCGAAAAAGGCAAAAAGAGTAGGGCTTGGTTTTCTTGTGATATACCTATACCAGAATCAACAACTTCAACAGTTAGGTGATTTTCTGAAGCGGAGGATTTAATTTCTATAGCTGTGTTATTACCAGAAAATTTGATTGCGTTGCTGAGTAAATTAAGCATTACTTGGTTAAGCATAACTGAATCAAAGTAGGCCTTTTCATTTGTATATAGCGATAACTTAACATCTAAACCTTTGTCATCTATAGATTGTTTAAGTACATTGAGTGAAGTTGTGATAACTTCTTCAATAGAATTGTGTGCTGGGCGCATAGGTAATTGATTTGCTTCGAAACTTGACAAGGTCAAAACATTGTTCACCATGTCAAGAAGTTGTTTACCTGAAATAGAAATATTTGCCAGATAATTTTTTTGTTTTTCAGTTAGTGTTCCAAAGGTTTCGGCTTGCAATACTTCTGTGAAGCCGTTGATTGCAGCTAATGGCGTACGCAACTCATGTGACATATTACCTAGAAAAGCAGATTTCAATTCATCTATTTGGGTGAGTTCGGCATTTTGTGCTTTTAAGTCCTCCTGTGCATGTTCTAATGCTTTTCGTTGTAAGCTTTCATGCCACCGTAAGTTACTATAGTTTTTGATAGTGTGGTATCGTGTTCTACATATTAAAATAGCAATTAAAGCGCTTGAGGCTAGTGCTGCTGCGTAATATAGCAAATCAAATTCAGTGTAAGAGGCTTGCTTAGAATTTGTTTGGTTAATAACAAACAGCCAACCTAAGCATGTATATGTTACTACACAAAATAACCACACTGTATCTAAAGCAATTGTTGCTAATGCAATTATTCCAATGATAAGGCTAATCGTAATAACAATTTCGTTTAAAATATAAAGCCTATAAAGTGTGTTGGTAAGTGGTATCAGGGATGCTAGTACAGACATGGGCATAGCATAACGATTTGTGAAAGGTAGGTAGGTGCTTGCAAAAAATGCCAGAAGTAAAGCTATAGAAAGACTGGTTGACAGTAAAAGAGCTTGCTGACTTTCACTCTCGGTAAGAAACACATAAGGTATGATTAGTAAAGCATAGTAGGCGATAATACCCAAGCTAATAACTCTAGCTAAACGAAGTGTTTCTTTATCAAGAGCTTGTTTTAGTAGGTGTTTTGGCATGGGCTCGAGCTGCGTTAAAAACGGCAAGAACCCAAAGCGATCCCACAAGTTAAGAAAAAACTGATTCATCCGACCCAAATCTTTCAGTTATATTCAAGTGGCAGGTCTAGCAATGTCGAGTACCTAATGTCTGACCAGCTACTTTAACTGTTTTGTTATTCTTCTAGATACTATCATCAATTATATCAAATGCATAAATCACTTGGTGGAGATACAGCTTGTCAACCGTAATTTTTGATGATGGAAAGTGGGATTGATTGGGTGTGTCGGGGTAGTGTTGTGCTTCCAAGCAAAGACCACTGTACTTGTTATACACATTTCCATTTTTACCTTCGATACCCTCAAGCATATTACCCGTGTATACCTGTAAGCCAGGTTGTGTTGTTATGACTTCCATGCGGCGTCCAGAGGTCGGTTCAATAACTTCCGCAGCAAAGCGAGATTTGTATGGTCCTTTATTGATAACAAAGTTGTGATCTAGTCCATCACTTGCATATTTAAGCTGTTTTTCAGTGGCTTCACTACCGTCACCATTAATAACTTTACGGATAGCTTGCGCTTCACGCATATCAAACGCTGTTCCTGAAACATCCGCTATCTCACCTGTTGGAATGAGCAAGTTATTTATAGGTGTATAGCTGTCAGCATTCACTCGAATGATGTGGTCTAAAATGCTATTGTTTTTGCTATTTTGTCCTGCAAGGTTGAAATAACTGTGATGGCTATAGTTGATATGCGTTGTTAGGTCTGTGCTTGAGTAATAATCAATCAATAACCTATTTTCATCTGAAAGGGTATAGGTTACATTTGTTCTCAGTTGACCAGGATAGCCCTCTTCACCATTTTCACTGATATAACTCAACTTCACACTAGGGTCTTTACCCACAGACATTGTTTCAGGTGTCCAAACACGGTGGCTTAAACCTTTTAGTCCACCATGCAAGTGATGTCCTCCAACGTCATTTGAGGTGAGCGTATAGGTCTTGCCTTCTAGCTCGAATTGACTGTTTGCAATTCGGTTTGCAAAACGACCAACGAGTGCGCCAAAGTATGGGTGAGGTCCAAAATAGGATTGAGGTCTATCGAAACCAAGCGTAATATCATCAAAGTTTCCGTTTTTGTCTTGGGTTTTAATAGAAAGGACTGTACAACCAAAGTTGATAAGCTTAACTTCAGTACCGTAATCATTTTTTAGTGTGTACACGTAAATGTCTTTACCATCTACTTGTACATCAAGTTTTTCCTCTAACAGCATATTTCCCCCGAGTAATCTTAAAGAGATAGTAATCTTTCAAAAGTAACGCATTATCAAGTATCGCATTATAAGTACCCGAAATTATAAGTTATACATGATGTTAGAGATAGAAGAAGGTACTAGAATAAAAAGATAGCATAGAACAAAATAAACATAAATAGTATAATTCTCAAAAAGCCTAAGAGCTACCATCAAATATCCTTATCGGTATTGTGTGTGAAGACACATTGTGAGGTGAGATGTATAGCGATTGAAGAGTTAAGTGCTACATATTGCATTGGTTATATTGGTTATAGTTGCAGACTCATTAAGAGAAGAATCGCTTTCTCGCAACATGGAAGACATAATTCAAAATGTAGTATCTATCTCCTGACGGTTTACCAGATTTCGTGTATCGACTTGTGTAAACATTGATTTAATCAGCTTGACTTGAACTAACACACACGAAATCGGAAACCTTCATCTCCTAGAGTGCTATAATATCAGCAAATTTGCGCTTGTTGGTATATTTTGTATAAAAAATAAAGTGACTCCTTTTTATGGAGTCACTCATCATAAATGCTTGAACTGTTCTTTATAAAAGGTCTTCAACTGCTGAGCGTTCGCTTAATAGCTCATCAGCACTTGCCTTCATTTTTTCTTTTATGAAGTCATTGCATTCAAGACCTTCGACAATGGTCGCTTTACCGTTGCTAACAGTCACAGGAAAAGAGTAGATGATGCCATCAGCAATGCCGTAAGGGTTGCCATCACTTGGAATCGACATACTTACCCAATCACCGTCGTTAGTACCGAGTGCCCAATCACGCATGTGATCAACGGCTGCTGACGCTGCTGACGCTGCGCTGCTTTGTCCTCTTGCTTCGATAATGGCTGTACCACGTCTTTGCACAGTTGGGATGAAGTCATCTTTTTCCCAAGCGGTATCTGTCAGGTCTGTAGCTGCTTTACCCGCAACAATAGCGTGGTGCAAATCTGGAACTTGGCTAGCAGAGTGGTTACCCCAAACAATCATTTTGGTAATATCACTGTTGATAGCACCTGTTTTTTCTGCTAGCTGGCTGATCGCACGGTTATGGTCTAGGCGAGTCATGGCAGAGAAGCAAAAAGGAGATAGGTCTGGCGCATTTCTCATGGCAATTAGAGCGTTTGTGTTTGCAGGGTTGCCTACGACTAACACTTTGACATCACGGCTTGCATTGTTATTCAGAGCTTTACCTTGTCCTGTGAAAATTGGACCGTTAGCCTGAATCAGGTCTTTACGTTGCATTTCTGCTGTGCGTGGTCTCGAGCCAACAAGTAGTGCATAGTCTGTGTCTTTAAAGGCAACATTTGCGTCATCTGTAGCGATGATGTCATGTACAAGAGGGAAAGCTGCGTCATTTAGTTCCATGACAACGCCTTGTACAGCCTTCATAGCTGGTGTAATCTCCAAAAGTTGAAGAATAACAGGTTGATCTGGACCTAACATGCTTCCAGATGCAATACGGAAAAGAAGTGCATAGCCAATCTGACCTGCTGCGCCAGTTACGGCAACTCTTACGGGTGCTTTCATTTAGCCCTCCAATGTGGCAAATAGTGTGGCAAATAATGTGGCAAAACGCTAGAAAATAATTCTTTTTGAAAACTTCAACTGAGTTGGTTGAAGTTTCTTGAGCGCAATTAGTTTAGCACCTTGTTTATCTGTGTTACACCTGAATATTTGCTCTGGTGATACACTAAGTTTGTTTTAGAGGCATTATTTTGGATAGCATAAGCAGCCGAGACTAGCCGAGACTATATGTAAATATGCATGTAAATGTGCATGTAAATATGCATACAAATACGCCAAATACCTTAAGGAATCTCTAAAGAATCTCTAAATAATCTCTGTGTAAATGTGTTTTTAACACCAAATCTTCACACTCTCTCATTGAAAATGCCTCTACAATAGAACTACATTTGGCAATATATGCATGTTGTGGGGCTACAGCAAAAGGCATATAGCAAATAGGCATATAGCAAATACAAATAGTTGTAAACATGCTAGTTATAAACATTTAGTTGTTAATATCGTAAGTATAGTAGGAATAGTTACCTTTGGAGGAGGCACACCTAATGGTTAGTGACATGATTCAAGATTTAGACGCAAAACGGTATATAGGTATAAAAAGACTGGGTTTAAAAAGACTGGGTTTATTACTTTGCTTGAGTTTAGTCTTAAGTAGCTTAAGTTTAGGCTTGGCACAATCAAGTAGCTTAGAGCTTGCCAGACAAAAAGCACAAGAAGCTAGAAATACCTATAGAAATGTCCAGAACACCTTTGATCAGCCTATTTGGCGTGAGGTATTTGTTCACTTAAATAATGCCTACACAGCGAATCCTACAGATTTGGATGTTCTTTACTTTGCAACAGTGGCCTATCACGATGTCATGTGGGATAGCAGAGCATGGCAGTTTGGTCGTGAGTATGTACTTGCAGGCGGACAACTAGATCAAACGCTTATAGATATTTTGACAACTGTGGGTAATGATTTGGGTTTTTCATTTTATGAATTCCAAAATTACGAAGTTGCGCTTGGTTACTATGAAGCGGTGAACCAAATTAACCCGATGGATGAGCGTGCAGTTCGCTGGATAGCGAGAATCTACAACGAAACAGGCAATCCTGAAAAAGCTGCTGAATACTGGAAAACGGCTGCTGACCGTGGTTTAGAGGGTGCGGAATATTTTTATGAACGTGCTCAGCTCGAGCTATCGATTGGCACGGCTGCTAGTGACGCTTACTACGAGGGGCTCGAGCTCTACCAACAGGGTCAACTTATCGAAGCTATCAATGCATTTGAAACGTCAGCCAGAGCAAACCCAAACTACACAGAGGCTTGGCGTTGGGTAGGACGTACCTCAATTGACGCAGGTTTACCTGCAAGAGCCTTGCCAGCTTGGCGTCAGCTTTATCAATTAGATCCGACTGATGAGTCGGTACAGTACTTTATAACTGTGGCCGAGGAGCAAGTGCGTTGGGGTAATGAGGCTGGGCAATTACTGATTGAAGGTCTTGGGCTGTATGAGCAAGCGCAACTACAAGCTGCCAATGAGCGCTTTGTACGTGCAAGTCAGCTAAATGGCGATTATGTTGACGCCTTCCGTTGGGCAGCACGAACCTACCAAGAGCTTGGTGATAATGTCTTAGCACTGCGTTTTTGGCGTAGGGCGCAGGCACTTTCACCAAATGATGAAAGCATCAGCTACTTTATTCGTTTGCTTTCTGGTGAAATCGATCCACCACCTTTACC
>CALDTA010000068.1:0-15028 GCA_937924455.1 uncultured Deinococcales bacterium | reverse complement strand
GCTGCTCAAGGTCTTTTAAGACAGCTTCGAGGGCTTGCAGGTTTCCGTGAATGTCAGCGATGATGGCTAGTTTCAAAGTAAGGTTAGTCTAGCACGTGTTTTACGAAAAAACCGCCAAGGTATGTTTAAAGTGCGGTTATTTTTGAGGATTTCTCACAAACTCACTCTGGTCAGTTTTTAAAACTTGTTCTGCGAAAAACTCAATGAAGGCTCGAGCCCGATGTGAGCACAACTCTAACTGGGGATGGACCAACGTGAACGACCGTTTGAGCAACTGCTTAGCAAAAGGAATCTGCACCAGTTGCCCTGACGCAAGCTCTTCAGTCACTGCAAGGCGTGACAGAAAGGCAATACCTAAGTTCCCTCGCACAGCACGCTTAATCGCTTCTATACCAGTTACCTGTATATGCTTTTCTAGCGTGATATTTTCCTGCTCTAACATCGTCTCTACCACGTGCCTCGTACCTGAACTTGCCTCTGCCCAAACAATTGGATAGCTTTGTGGATAGTCTTTTAGATAATCCTGAAAATCTTGTAGGCTTTCTTGCTGAGTTAAGGGATGTTCAGGATGCGCGACCAAAACAATTTCATCCCGGTAAAACTCGGTATAGCTAAAACTCGAATCGAGTGCTCCAAGTTCCTCAAGAGGGATTTCAACAAAAGCTATCTCTGCTTGACCTTGCAACAATATATCTAGTGCTTCTTTTGAATAACGTGTGTTGAGCTGAATGTTGAGCTTTGGATGCTGCTGATTAAAGCTTGTAAGCAGTTGAGGTAAAAGATATACACCAATCGTCAAACTAGCTACCAGTTTGAGCGTTCCTATACCGAGGTTCTTATAATCATTGCAGTAAAGTTTGGTAGCTTCAAAGGCTCTGGTAATTGCTCTGGCATGAACCAACAAGCCTTCGCCAGCCTCAGTTAGTTTTATACCTTCTGCATGTTTTACATAGAGAGGTTCTCCAAATGCCTCGGTTAACTGTCGCAACTGTGTTGAAATCGCAGGTTGTGTTCTAAAAAGTTTGTGTGCTGCCTTAGTAATATTGCCTTCATCAGCAACTACAACAAAAGTAAGTAAGTGATCTATACGCATAAATATTAGCTATTATAAATAAAATTTATGATGTTTTCAAAACTTGAATTAGCATTTATGACCTAAATCTCGTATAGTTGCCATAACTATCAAATTAAGACTTGCCTACATTGATGGGCTTTTGCTACAGAAATAGCCTATCTCGCTGGTGTATCTTAAGAAGTTGAAAAAAAAGAAGTTAAGAAAATTCAAGAAAAGGTGATGACGTTATGGCGACAGTAAGTGAAGCTTTACTTCAAGAGCTCAAAGGACAGGGTGCTGACTTTTTTGTTTCAGTACCATGTAAGTTACTTGGCGGGTTGATAAATCTACTTGAAGCAGACGATAGCGTTGGCTATATGGCAGCCAATAAAGAAGAAGAAGCACTCGGTATCTGTGCAGGTGCATATCTTGGTGGCAAAACACCTGTTATTATCATGCAAAATACAGGCATCGGCACAATGCTTTCTTCTATGTGCTCCTTAGGTCTTTACTATGAACTACCTATCACGATGATAGTGAGTCACCGTGGTTCACGTGGTGAGCCTGTTGGTGCACAAGTACCTATGGGTATTGCAGCAAAGCCTCTACTTGAAACAGTCGGTGTCGTTACTTATAACTTCAGCGATGCTAAAGACATCAATAAAGTGGGTAATCTTGTTAACCATGCACGTGTTGCACAACGTCCAATGGCTGCACTACTCGACTTCGACTTCTGGACCTCTAGCGTTGAGGGAGCAGCATAATGGCTTTTAGACGCTTCGAACTCCTTGAATCAATCGTAGGTATCCTTGAAAAGCATTTGGTTGTTTGTAACATTGGCTTTCCATCACAAGAGCTTTACTCAATCAAAGACTCACCAAACTTTTTCTACATGCTAGGCTCAATGGGCTTATCATCATCAATTGGTTTAGGTATCAGTAGAACAACAGATAAATCTGTCGTATCGATAGATGGTGACGGTAGTGTGCTTATGAACTTAGGAACACTGGCAACTATTGCTAACCAAGCCCCAAAGAACTACACACTGCTAATTGTAGATAACGGTGCATATGGCTCAACAGGCGATCAAGCAACCTACACCTCTATGAAAACAGATCTTGCTGCTATGGCAAAAGGTGCTGGCGTAGAAAGCGTGACCGAAGTTGCTGGTACAGAACTTGGTCCTGTCTTAGAACAATGCCTCTCAACTGATGGTCCACACGTAATTGTGGCAAAAGTAGAACCTGGCAGTCCAAAGCTCACCCCAATTCCATTACCTCCAACTGTAATACGTGAACGCTTCAAGGAAGCAGTTAAGAGCTAAATTATGGCGATTCGCTATCTCAAACAAGCACACAAAACAGCAAGCAGCGATGAAAGCGATATTCGTGATGCTGTCGGTGCCATCCTTGCTGAAATTGAAGCAGGTGGCGAAGATGTTGTCAAAAGCTACGCTGAACGCTTTGATAAGTGGACGGGTGAAATTGTTGTTTCAAGAGAAACAATTGATGCAGCAACTGCCACAATAGACGAGCAAACAAAGGCAGATATTCAATTTGCCTACGACCGTGTTAAGCGTTTTGCCCAAGCACAGCGTGACAGCATGAGTGACGTTGAAATCGAAGATGATGGCGTCATTTTAGGTCACAGACACATTCCTGTGATAACTGCAGGTTGCTATGTACCTGGTGGTCGCTATGCACATATTGCATCAGCAATTATGAGCGTGACTTCTGCCAAAGTTGCAGGGGTTAAGAACATCATTGCTTGCTCTCCTGCTAAGGGTGATGAGGGTGTTCACCCTATCATTCTGTACACTATGGACTTATGCGGTGCAGATACTATTCTTGCACTTGGTGGTGTACAGGCTGTTGCATCTATGGCAAACGGTCTTTTCACAGGACATAAAGCAGATATCCTTGTTGGTCCTGGTAATGCCTATGTTGCCGAAGCTAAACGCATCCTTTTTGGGCAAGTAGGCATCGATGTCTTTGCTGGACCAAGTGAAATTGCAATCATTGCAGATGACACGGCCGATCCAGATGTTGTAGCCATTGACTTAGTAGGACAAGCTGAACACGGACCGACCTCGCCAGTGTGGCTTATCACGACTAGTGAGAAGCTCGCTCAGGAAGTTATGGAGCTTACACCAAAATACATCGCTGATTTACCAGATACTGCTAAAAGTGCAGCAAGCAGTGCATGGGCAGATTACGGTGAAATCGTAATTTGCGATACGCGTGAAGAAGCAGTACAAATTTGTGATGAGTACGGTCCAGAGCACTTAGAAATCCAAACACAAGATTTGGATTGGTGGCACGATAACCTCACCAACTATGGTTCAATCTTCTTAGGTGAAGAAACAACTGTTGCCTATGGCGACAAGGTGTCAGGACCAAATCACATTTTGCCTACTAAGCAAGCAAGTCGCTACTCTGGTGGTTTGAATGTAGCTAAGTTCATCAAGACTCTGACTTATCAAAAAATGACTAGCGAAGCTAGTATTAAACTTGGTGAAGTAACTGCACGAATTTCACGTCTTGAAGGTATGGAAGCTCATGCTAGAACAGCGGATGCCCGTATCAAGAAATATAGTTAGAAACTAAGCTTGTCATTCTGAACCGAGTTTTACGAGGTGAAGAATCTCGATGGTCACTTCAAACACTATAAGTTGTGTTTTGAAACTTTTTCGAGATTCTTCGTTTCACTCAGAATGACACTGCTTTTTACAGCGTTTCCACGAAATAACTGTACACACTGAGTGGCTTTATTCTTATTCGTTACGAAGCTCGCCGATTAACTGCGACAGCAGTTAATCGTGGAATTGCTTTTATATACTGTGTTTTATGTATAGAAAGAACGTCAGATGAACCTAGCAAACTTATTTTCAGTTAAGGACCTAAACATATGCATCACAGGTGCAAGCAGTGGTATAGGTGCTGCTTTAGCACAACACCTTGCAGCATTTGGTGCAAATAGTATCTTAGTTGCAAGGCGAGAAGCTGAGCTTGCTGCTAAAGTTGAGCAAATTAAATCAGAAGGTTACAGTGCAAACTATGTTGTAGCTGATTTACTTAGTCAAGAAGGCATTGAAAAAGCAGCTAATGATGTTACTCAGGCTTTTGGAACTGTTGATGTGCTTATCAGTGCTGCTGGTGTGAATTTACGTGAGCCGACAGAAGAGATAAGTTTTGATTCTTGGAATCAGACACTAGATATTAATCTGCGTACACCTTTCTTTCTAGCAAAGGAACTTGTTCCTGCTATGCAGGCAAAGGGCTGGGGGCGGATTATCAATATAGCTTCTTTGCAAACACAAAGAGCTTTCCCAAATGGTCTTGCTTATGGTGCATCAAAGGGTGGCGTTGGGCAGCTTACTAGAGCCATGGCACAAAGCTGGTCACAAGATGGCATCAATTGCAATGCTATTGCCCCAGGTTTTTTCAAAACAGAGCTCACTGAAAGTGTGTTTGATAATCCCGCAGCGGTTGAAAAGCTAGCTAAACAAACCTGTGTAGGGCGCAATGGTGAACTTGAAGACCTTGTCGGCACAACAGTATTTCTAGCTTCTAAAGCTTCTGATTATGTTACGGGGCAGGTTATTTATGTTGATGGTGGCTTTACTGCAAAGTAATACTTTACTGCAAAGTAATACCGTGTCCGAAAATGTATCTAGTAAAAGAATGCGTTAGAAGCGTCAGGTGCGTTAGTTTATTCCGCTAGTCACCTGAACTACTACTTAAAAACACCTTTAGACTTTACTTTACAATGGATTTAAGCGGAATTGTTATTACTCGTTACGAAGTTCGCCGATTAACTGCTGTCGCAGTGGATCGTGGGAACTGCTAAATCAAATCAGAATGTGATTAGAAAAACTCAAAGCACCAAATATCAAAAAGTGCCCTAGTTGAAAAAACTAGGGCACTCAATTTCTAATTTTTAGTTCAGAGCTTAATCGTTAAGCACCTTCTGCGCTGACTGCTCAACATTGACAGCTTGACTATTGCCAAAAGAAACACTTGGCGCATCTTTCTCTGTCTCAGGAATTTCAAGATAGACTTGCTGCCCCTTACCCATCGGACCTGCAAAAAGAACACCTGGGAAGGTTTCGATTGCATTGTTGTAGTTCAGCACTGAATCATTGTAAAACTGTCTTGCGTAGGCAATTTTATTTTCAACTGCTGAAAGCTCCTCTTGAAGCACACGAAAGTTTTCATTTGCTTTTAAATCAGGATAGGCTTCAGAAACTGCAAATAGGCTCTTAAGTGCGCCTGTCATCATATTTGCTGCATCTGCTTGCTCAGAAACGCTGCCACCTTGAATCATACGTGCTCGTGCATCAGCAACTTGATTAAAGATTTTCTCTTCGTGATCTGCATAGCCTTTAACAGTCTCAACTAAGTTTGGAATAAGATCATTACGCTTTTTGAGTTGAACATCGATTTGACTCCAAGCATTTTCAACACGGTTTTCGTAATTGATAATGCGGTTGTATGCGCTAACCGCTGTAAAAACCAAAAAAGCAATTATTGCTACTAATACCCATAATGCCATCATATTTATCAATACCTCTTAATGTTTTAATTCATTATCAATTGTGCTTAAGGCAGGCTCGAGCACAGTCAAATATATCTTATAATATATCTTCTGATTCTGAGTGCATCCTCCTAACGTAGGAAGGGTGCGCCCGTATTTTGTAGACTAGCTACAGTTAATTTGCAAGAATTTTTCACAAATAAGCGCACCTTGGCGGTTTTTTCGCAAAGCTCAAAAACATGCTATTTTCTTAGCATCTATTTTGCAAATTGTACACACATAAGAAGTCTCCCTTCATAATAAGGTGTTAAATAAAGATACCAATACGCCATTGGCTCTCGTCCCCTCTAAAGATTGTGTGCTAGACTACTAAGCCTTGTCTTGAGTTTTAAGGCATATATAGTAGGCAACAAGCCGTCTAGTTTCATTAATGATTTATTAGCTTTGTCTACTCTATAGTGAGGTTTAGATGCTAAATGGGTAATTGACTACCTAAGCAGTATTGCAGCTTATGTTCTTCAACTTTAGAAAATCAGTAAACTATGGGATAGCACTGACTTAGAACGTAAGTAGCTTAATTAACTTGGAACTTACATAGTGTGCAAAAATAATTATTTTCAGAATGGAGGAGTGATTTGCTTGTGCTAAATCAGAACTACACACGACCAGCAAGTTCAAAAGATGCTGAACTTGTACATAGCATCTATTCACAGACGCCTCAATACTTTGAAATAATTGCTATCGAAATGCCAACGTTAACAGAAGTAAGAGGGGAACTAGAAGCAGCAGAACGTGATGCTTGTAGGCATACAGAAGTCATCCTTTCTTGTGAAGACCTTCCATATGAAAGTGGTATTCTAGACCCTCAAAGCAATAGGCAGGTTTTAGGGTTTTTGGACTATAAACGCAACTACCCAGAAACTAAGGACGTTACTGTTAATCTACTCATGGTTACTGGGCAGCTACAAGCTAAGGGCATTGGTCAAAAGGTCATGACCGAGCTCGAGCAGCGCCTAGAAGGTCGCACAAAGCGTGTACTTGCAAGTATTTACGGCAGAAACACAGGCGCAACCCGCTTTTGGAAACGCATGGGCTACCATTTTGCAATCGATGCACAGCCAATACTAGATTGGTATGCAAAAGAGCTATAACTACAGCTCAATCAGCAAAAACAAAAAATGCCAGCACAATTTGATGTGCTGGCATCTATATTATTAGCGTTTCCACGTAATGTTGACCCATACTAAATGAGTTTGTTCCTACTCGCGCTCCGCTCGCCGATTAACTGACTTAGGTCAGTTAATCGTGGAAGAGCTTTAGTATACGGTTTTCTTAATATAATGGCAGCAAAAAAGAAAAAGCCATCTGTTTTGTAGATGGCTTTTGAATCTTCTCAATAAAGTCTTGAGGTTATTTTCTGCTGCGTGGATCAAGTGCATCGCGCAAGCCATCACCAAAAAGGTTCCAAGTAATAACTGCAATGAATATGAAAAGACCTGGAATATATACCCACCAACGGTCAGTCAAACTTGTTACTCCTGCAAAACTTTGAGCTGTACTTAGCATAAGCCCCCAACTTGTTGCAGGTGACTGAATACCTAATCCGTAAAAGCTTAGTACTGATTCAGTTAGGATAAAACCTGGAATTGCAAGACTTGCAACAACGACGATATAGTTGAGTGTTTGAGGTAACAAATGTTTAAAGATAATTCGTGGTGTGGATGCACCTAGTGATTTAGCCGCAAGCGTAAACTCCTGTTCTTTTAAGGAAAGTACTAACCCACGAATAGATCGTGCTATGCCACCCCAGCCTGTGAAACTTAGAGCAACAATGATGGCCATGAATACATAGGTCGGTGGCCAGTTTAGTGGGTAGAAGATACTAGAGAGTAGTAGAAGCAAAAAGATACCTGGAATAGCAGAAAGTGCTTCTTCTATACGCATGATGATTTCATCTAAAAATCCACCAAAATAACCAGCAATGCCACCAAGAATCATACCAAGTAAAATAGACGTTAGGCTGGCTAAGATACCTATAGTCAAGCTGATACGTCCACCAAAGAGAATTTTACCGAAGATATCTGCGCCTACATCATCTGTACCCCATAGGTGTACACGTGCTTTATCTCCTGGACTATCTACACCAAAAAGGTGCAAAGTACCTGGTGCTTTAAGACCCATGGAATTACCTAGAGGTTTACGGATAGCCACAGGAATTAAATTGATAGGAAATGGAACATAGCTTTCGCGGAGACCTGTGCGGTTAACAAAAAAGTTGATTGGGTAAGCTGTATCTGTTTCTTCAGTCCATATTTTTTGATAAGCAGTTGGTGAGTCAGGATCAAGGTCCAGTGTGTTTTTCATTTCATAAATAAAAGGTCTTGTAAAGTTGCCATCAGCATCTCGCCAATGTACCTGTGATGGTGGTTGGAAGGTTGCTTTTGGATTGATAGATGCTTCTGGATAGGGCGCAAAAAAATCTGCAAAGGCACAAAGGAAATATAAAATGCCTAAGATACAGAGGGCGACTTGAGCCATTGGATGTTTGCGAAACTGCTGCCAAGCAATAGAAGCTGAACTCGTACCTTTTACTTCTTTTTCTAGATTTTTTGTTTCTACTTGAGATTGAGTTTTTTTACCTAGTGTTGAACTTGACATATCAATACCTAATCCTTGGATCTACAAATGCCAATGCAATATCTGCTAGCAAATTACCAATCATAATCAGAATAACGCCAAAGGTAATCACTGCCATAACAACATAAACATCTTGAGCAAATGATGCTCTGATAAAGAGTGGTGTCAGCCCTGGCCAACCCATGACATATTCAACAGTACCTGCACCTAACAGGACACCAGGAAGTATTCCACCAATTGTTGCAATAATAACAAGTATTGCATTTTTAAAGGCATGTTTGTAATTAATAACTTTTTCGGCTAATCCTTTTGCTTTTGCAGTACGGATATAATCTAGTCCAAGGACTTCTAGCATTTGCCCGCGCATAACACGAGTTAGACCTGCCAAGCTAGACAGGGTAACAACAGCAATCGGTGCTATAAGATGCCAACCTATATCTAACAGTTGTTGCCAACGTGTCATATCAGCAAAAGTTTGACTTGTCATGCCACCTGTTGGTAACAAGAATGAACCTGTTGCTTGAAAGTATTGTACTAGTAGTGCAACAACAATAAGCGCAAAGAAGAAATTTGGTATCGCCAGTCCAATTAGACTAAATACGGTTAAAAGACGGTCACCGATAGAGTATTTACGGACTGCTGAGTACACGCCTATTGGAATAGCAATTAAATAACTAATGATTGTAGCAGGCAGCAGAAGTATCATACTATTTTCGATTCTTGGTATGACAAGGGTAGTTACATCACCTTTTGACATCATACTAGTGCCCCAGTGAAAATCGACAAATAGATTTTTTAACCAGACAAAGTAGCGTTGCCACCAAGGCAGATTAAGCCCTAAAAGCTCACGCATACGGTCTTCTTTGTTTTCATCAACTTGGTCAAAGGCAAATTGTGTTGCAAAGTCACCAGGTGCTAGTTCAATAATAATCCAAGTTATAAAGGTTGCCAATAAAAATGTGGGTATCAAATTGATTAATCTTCGTATTATATATGAGGTCACGACTTATTCCTTCAATAGCTTAAAAAAATAAAATATTTATCTAAATATAGGCGATGATAACGCAAAATGCTCTTACAGCTATCCCATAATCTTAAAGAGTAAGCATTAGCAAAATATATTTGTGTCAAATAAAGAATGAAAACCAAATAAAGGGGAGGTTTTGAAACAAAACCTCCCCTTTTCAATATTAGTTAATGTTAATTACTTAAAGAATTACTCAGCAAGCAAGCTAGATCTAGAGTTACCAGGACGATATGGAGATTCGATTGTTACAGAACCCATTACGTCTTCATCCCATACATTACCCATATTATGATAAAAGTGGAAAGCAGGGCTAATGAGTGGTGTCATTGGTAGATACTCACGAGCATATTCCATTTGCTTCTTATATTTTGCGATACGTTCATTTAGATCAAGTTCTGCTTCGATGTCTTTATCTAAACGTTCCATGATAAGTTCCCATGGCTCTACATCTGTAGCACTCTTGTTCCATGAGTTTAAGTTAGCACCGATGCGTAGACCATTTGAGAATGATGGATCATCAATATCGCCACCAGCTAAGCCCCAAATTTGTGCATCATAGTCAACAGAACGCTTGTTTTCAGCTGCTTCATAGTCAACATTTGTACCAACAATTGAGTTAACCCAAGTATCGAAGTCAACTTCACGAGCAGTTATGTCTACACCATATGGTGCAAGTGTTTGAGCAATAACCTGTGCAGATTGTGCACGACGCTCATTACCAGAGTTGCTTTGTAATGTGAATTCTACACGGCAACCTGTATCTGGATTAGTAAGAACACCATTGTCATCGAGTTCGCTATAGCCAAGTGCCATTAGCATTTCTTGACCTTTTTCAGGATTAAACTCGAAAGGTGCATTGTCAGAAACAAATGGTGCAACAGCTTCACTACGATAGTCAACAGCACCGAAACCAAGACCACCAAGTGCAGCTTCTACAAGCGCCTCACGGTCAATCATGATTGCGATTGCTTGACGGAATTCTACAGCTCTAAAAAGCTCACGCTTACATGCACTTTCAGAGTTGAAGTTATAAGTAACAAAATCAACAAGTTTACCAGGACCTAGGTTAGCAAGAAGCTCACCACCGATTGAGTCACTGTTAATGGCTTCAGAAACACCACGTACCTGATCCAGTGTACCTGGATAGTAGAAACTTGTTTGACCAGTAACTGCTGCAGCAAGAATTTGATTTTGATCTTCTACAATTGTTACCGTCCATGCATCTGGACCTGGAAGTGCTGAACCATCTGCAGCTTGTACAAATTCGCCATACATCGGGTTCTTTTTGAAAGAGATACGCTCACCAGGACGGTACTCAGTAATTAAATAAGGACCACCAGAAACGATTTCATTTACATCTGTGTCAATACCCCACATAGCTTTGATACCTTCGGCACCTTCAGCTTCATAAACAGGCATAAAGATGTGTGCAGGAATAGTAGCAATATTTGTTCTAACAACTGCATTGATAACATCACCAGGGATATTCACTTTATATGAATAAGTATCAATTTTTTCTAGTGTTATGGGTGTTTCCTGACCACCAACGTCAACATATGTAAGACTATAACTATTAGATTCCACTTCTGGATCTGCAATAATTGTATGACCAGCAATAATGTCATCAACAGTCATCTCTACACCATCTGACCATTTCCAGCCTTCACGAACAGTAATGATAAATTCGCGATTAGGAACAGTCTCTTCAATCGACTTTGCCCATGCTAGGTTATATTCACCATCTGCATTGGTATAAGCTCTTGTGCCGGACCAGTCACGAAATACTACGCCTGGACCACCATAAAGACCACCAATAGCTGCACCTGAAGCACTGCTATTAATGATAGGGTTCAGTGTATCTAAATCACTGAACATATATTCATTAATTGAACCACCTGAAATTGCTGTAGGTGCATCAATTTCTGAACTAACAAAAGGTTGTGCAAAAGCCAAGCTGGCTACTGCAAGGGAAAATAATAATACTAAAACTTTACGCATTATGTTTATTGCCTCCAATTCTAATTTTGATTTGACTAAATCATATCACGTTATATCTTAACATTCTATACCTTAGACTCAGTCAAATTTTTGATGAGAAAGTTAGGTATATGTATTCGATGGGGGATAAACTAAGATTCAAATCACACATACACATTAAACGCATATGCAGTATTTGACCTAGGTAACAAAAGGAATATGGGTGCGTCCCGCTAAAGGTTGAAGGTATATCTAAAGAAATAATCTGATATTCAACGCTAGTAGGGACTCACCTTAGAAGTTTTTCAAAAAGGGAAGTTTTGCAAAAAGCGAAAAAACTTCTATTTGCGTTAAATCTCTTTCCAACATTGGATGGGACGCACCCAAGGAATATTGTTATTTGTAAGACCACAACAAAAAAAATACCTAAGGTATTCATCCTCAGGTATCTAGTAAATTCTTGTTTTTTAGTGACGTCTAGTGGCAGTTTATCTTTTAGGCTCTTGGTAAAAGCGCTAATAATAGTGCAAGCACACCCCAAGTGATGCCTAACCAAATTGTTAGGTTGTGGAGACCACTAGTAACACCGCCACCGCCGCTGAAACTCTCTCCGCCACCACCGCCGCCACCTAAGGCGTCACCAAGACCACTTTGCTTTGGTTCTTGAAGCAAGATGATGCCTGATAGTAGTAAGGAAAGCAGTATAAAGAGGATTAAAACTAGCCAGTAAATAATAAACATATAGATTCTCCGAAAAACATTGGGTATTTTAAAAAAATGTGTTCTTTAAAGTTGGTGCCGAGAAAGGGACTCGAACCCTCACAACCTCACGGTCGGTAGATTTTGAATCTACTGCGTCTACCAATTCCGCCATCTCGGCAAGTAAGCAGAGGTCATGTTAGCAAGGGACTTATGAATTGGTCAATATACAATATGGAAGATGTTAGAAGATTTGTTATCTACTGCTCATATGGTGAATGTAACATTTAGTGTAACAAGCACTAATTTACAAGCGCTGAGGGGGTATTTTTCTCGGTAGTGCTTATGGTTAGCGCCTTATAGTTAGGGTGTGTGAGGCTCGAGCCCTACCCCCATAATCTTCAACACCCAATTTTATCAATAAACATTATGAAAAAACCAATCTTCTACCTACTGCTTATACTCCTACTTACCAGTTGTGGTAATATCCGCGATCTCATTGACCAATTTGAACCACCTACTACAGATTTTGTAGACCTCCCTGACGGCTTTCAACTAGAAGAGTTGGATATTGGCGTGGAATTACCAACCGATATCAGTTTTACATCTGATGGACGTATACTAATTGGTGGTAAACAAGGCAAAGTCTGGTTGTTTGACCAAGACTATAGGGGAGATAATCCGCCTCTTTTCATGAACATTACAGGCATTGTGAATGGTAGTAGGGATCGTGGTTTGATGAGTGTTCGTGCACATCCAGACTTTCCAAATACGCCTTACATTTATCTTCTGTTTACTTATGATCCTCCTGAAACAGCCAACTTTGCTAATGCGTCTGATAGTGACGACCAGCGAGGTAGAGATGGCGAAGCACAACGTGTTGGACGCTTAATGCGTGTGACGGCCGATGCCTCAACAAACTATAGTAAAGAGCTACCTGGTAGTAGAGTAATACTCATTGGAAAAAACAGCACTTGGGAAAATATTGGAAACCCTGCTTCAATTGCTGCTGATGATTCTGAAAATTGGAGTTGCCATGTTGGTGGAAGACCAAATGCAGCAACAATTCCAGATTGCTTACCAGCAGATGCAGTAACACACACGGTTGGAAGTATAGGGTTTGGTCCAGATGGAGCACTGTTCATCACACAAGGAGATAGTGCGACCGATAGTCGTGTAGATAGCCGAGCATATAGAAGTTTTGATTTAGATAGCTTCGCTGGAAAAATCTTACGGGTTGATGCACTGACAGGTGAAGGCTTACCTGATAATCCATTTTGGGATGGTAACCCAAATAGTAACCGCTCTAAAATTTACAGTTTTGGTTTGCGAAATCCTTTTCGCTTTAGCATTCATCCACAAACAGGGAGACCTTGGGTTGGGGATGTTGGTTGGGGCACTTGGGAAGAAATTAATCGTATAGCTGCTGGGGCAGATATGGGTTGGCCTTGCTATGAAGGTCCAGAGCTACAGTCTCAATATAAAAATACAGTTCGTTGTAATGACTATTTTAAAACTGAAAAAAGTCAAACATCTGTTTATGCTTGGAACCGAAAAGGTAGAGGTGGAGCAGCTATAGGTGGCGCTTTTTACACAGGAGCAACGATTCAAGTGAATGATGCTTCAGATAAAGTCGAATTTCCTGAAGCATACAAGAATGTTTTCTTTTTTGGAGATTATAATGCTGGTACTATTGAGTATGTCACTAAGGAAGGTAATAATCCTGTAAAACATACAGTATTTGCAAGAGATGGTGATGAAACTCGGAAGCGTTTTGAATTTACGGGCATGGCTGTTGCACCAGATGGAAGTCTTTACTTAGTCACTCCAAACTTTACACTGAGCACAAGTGTGGTAAAGCGTATAATCTACTCAAACAGAGAACTTACTAAACCACCTTCAGTAGATAATGAAAACCTCCCTATTGGGACAATTACAAGTCACAACGATGGAGATAAATTTAACTACAATGAGAGAGTGAACTTTTCTGGTAGTGCAAAAGATGTAGATGGAAATACTATAAGCCCTGAAAACTTAAGATGGGTTGCAAACCTTCGGCATTTTGACCATCCGCATCTTGCAGTTGATACTACAGGATCAAGTGGAAGTTTTTTGATTCGTCAACATGAAGATGATGGTTATATGGAGTTGTGTTTGTTAGCTACAGATAGTAAGTCAAGAGTTGGACAAAGTTGTGTCGATTTACTGCCTAATAGGACAAGTTTAATTCTTCAAAGTGAACCATCAGGTATTCCTTTAACTTATGTTGATAGTAGCAACGTGACAACAAAACAATCACCTTTCACAAGTAATGTAGTTGCTCATGTGCAAAGACAAATCACTGCACAGGAATCGGTAGTCCTAAATGGAAAGTCTTATAAATTTGTTGCTTGGGAGCATGAAGGCATAACTGATGATAGAGCAGCCTTGAGATTTGATACTAAGGCTACACCTATGACATATAAAGCTGTATATGAATTGCTAGAGTGATATTGCTTCGTTTTAAACTGCTGAAGTTACTGATAGCGTTTCCACATAATGTTGACCCATGTTAAATGAGTTCATTCCTACTCGTTACGAAGCTCGCCGATTAACTGACTTATACTAAACTGAAAGATGAATGTCATAAAGATATAGTCGCAAAGATTGCGAAATAACCGAAGGATAAAGGCTTGAAAACCTTGTGTATTGACTGGGATTATGACATTTATGATTCACTTCGGTATTAGGTGTTAATCGTGGAAGAGCTTTTAAAATCAGCCTGAAGTTTTTTTCTGCTACTGTATGAACGACTGTATTTATATCAATCAACTCATCGGTTGCTGTTTTCATCATCAACTGTTTTAATAATCAACCTTGCATGACGGTCTCTGCTGATGTAGCTGTAAAACCAATTACTCAATACTAGAAAACGATTTTGAAAACCAATTAAGTAAACAATATGCAAAAAGAGCCACGCTAACCAGCCAATGAAGCCACGAAGCTTAAGACCACTCAACTGTGGTGACATCTCAGCAATACCTGCATTGCGCCCAACAATTGCCATCGTGCCTTTATCAAAATACTTAAAGTCTTTCCTAGACTTGCCTTTTAGGTCA
>CALDTA010000067.1:0-5894 GCA_937924455.1 uncultured Deinococcales bacterium | reverse complement strand
TCAAGATATTTTTGTAGCGAAGCGTAATGAACAAAGCTAGACCTTATACTAAACTGAAAGAAGAAAGTCATAATCAATCAGCAGAAAAAGTTGCCTTTAGAACCGAAGGGCACACAAATTACGAAACTTTGCTATGTTTGTGACTATGACATCCATGATTCACTTCGGTATTAGTCATACGCTAGAAGTACAGTGACTCAACTTATTGCTAGTTCATTCATAAATTCGTAAGGTGCGTCTGCATCGAATAGTCAAAGTATATACATTCAACCTAACTATTCCCCTCTCTAACCATGTAGACACACCCCTAACAAAACAAAAAGACGCAGCATCAAACTGCGTCTTTTATTAGTTTTAGGGTTTAATCTAGCTTACAAAGCAGACTGTCCACTGACTTGGTCCTTGGTGTAATACGGATTCTCACCGCTTGCATGGTCCGTTACATCAAAGACATATTTGATTTCTGGCGCAGCTTTTTTAATCGCTACTTCAATACCTTGTTTCAAGGTCACATCAGCAGCACCACACCCCTGACAACCACCACCTAGTGCAATATGCACCGTATCATCAATTCGCTTGAGCAATGACACTCGTCCACCATGACTCGCGACACCAGGATTAATTTCTTGATCAATAACATCTTGAACTTTTTGGGCAATCGGGTCATCTTCCCAAGTTGGACTTGGGTAGTAGAGCTTAAAGCCTGCTTGCATCACATCTTGAACAAAGTCAACAATCATGCCATCAAGCGCTTCTGCACTGTTTGGATCTATGAAAACATCAAAATCTGCGATTTGAAATTTGATATCTCCATCCATAAGATCAGAGTCTTTGACTAACCACAGTTTGGGTTTTGCAGCAGTACCTGCTATTCGTAAAGCCGTGACACCACGAGCTTCTTGCTGTTTTATAAAGTGTTGAACACGTTCAATTGTTGTATCTGTAAAGTCCAAATTTGGAACAGAATTCGTTGACATAGGTTGACTCTAGCATATTGATAAAAAACAACTCTGGTACGACTGTAACCTTACTAGATGCAAACTAGATGCAAACTGGATGCAAACTGTAGCTAGGAACCCAAATCACATAATCGTCAACATAAACACTTACCGTAAATTTCGTAATAAAGGTTATCTCAGTCCTCATTAATATGTGTTAATTTGATGTTGGGAGATTTCTGGATTTACATCCAAAATCATTTTTCTAAATATTTCAAAATCTTGACGCCTTAGAACTAGGCATATTTAAACTTAAAAAAAAGTGAAAAAAAGTGAAAAAAAGTAGAAAAAGTGGAAAAAAGTGAAGAGATAGCACAAACTTCCAAATCTTTTAGAAACACTAAACATTTACAATCTCCCACTAAAACTTTATTCCGAGAAGCTGCAAACTATTTGCTTCTCTAGATTTGAGATTATTAACTATGGCTGAAGATAGCTTGTACGATGGGTATACAAAAAACGACGAAGGTGTTGGCCTTTTTATTGACTGGGAAAATATCAAAATTGGTCTTAATGACAAATACGGCTTAACCCCTGATATTGGTGAACTACTTGAAGCAATTGACCGCTTTGGACAACGTGGCGTTTCAAGAGCTTACGCAAACTGGCAGCAACACAGACATTTACACGATGACCAAAGCATGTTTTTAATGCGTGCTGTTGAAACGGTGCAAATCCTTGGTAGAAATCCTCACAGTGGCAGAGTCATCAAAAATAGTGCAGATGTAGCATTAGCAGTTGAGGCAGTTCGCCTTTGCTATACGCAACCTGACATAACAACCTTTGTATTGGTTACAGGTGATGGCGATTTAGTCCACCTTGTCAACGAACTTAAACGCAATCGTAATCGTGTCATCATTGTTGGTGTTGATATGAGTATCAGCAAAGTGTTGGTTGAAGCAGCCGATGAAGTTCTAACCTACGAAATAGATATTGAACCCAAACGATTTAGTGCAGTACTTGAAAAACTAAAAAACGACCCAAGTAGTCGCTTTAGAGATAGTCGTTCAGGTAACTCAAAATCAAGAGTAAGCAGTGGCAGCAAGACTAGAAACACAGCTAAATCAAAAACATCGGCGTCATCTGCTAAAAGTGACGTGAATGAAGCTACTGCCACATCTTGGATCTTAGACATTCTCAAAAGCAATCCTGAAGGACTTAGCACAAGCAATCTTGGACATCATCTCTGGAAAAAACACAAGTTCACAGCTAAAGATATCGACTTATCTTTAGAAGACATTGCGAAAAAGCTGATTGGCGCAGAGCAGGTCGTTCAAGAAGATAATCTATTGAAGTTACCTACAAAGGTGTCAAAGCTCAATCTAACGCAGGTAGATGACGCTCAACACAAGGCATGGCTTGCCTTAGAAAACCTGATGGATGAACAAGAACACGTAACGCTTAAGGTTCTTGAAAAGTCTGATGATGGTATCACTGTTGACTTGTCATCACTCGACCTACCCAATTATGAAGCTGGCTCAATCAAGGCTTTTGTGCCAAAGAGTCAGTTAGATACGAAACGGGTTGAATCGGTTGAGGATATTACTGATTCTGAGCTCGAGCTCAGAATCTTAGAGCTTGATCCAAGCGCAAATGTTGTCAGCCTTTCCCGAAGTGCTGTTCTTGCAGCAAAATATGTCAACAAGGCATATGTTTCTTCCAGAGATAAGGGAAAAACAAGCGCTAAATCTACTCCTAAACCTAGCAAGAAGAATGATGTTAGCTCAGTTCAAGAAGGTGACTTGATTACTGCCAAGGTCACTAAACTGATGCCTTATGGCGTTTTTGTTGACACAGGGAAAGACATCAAAGGCTTGGTACACATCAGTGAATTAAGCGCCAAAGAAATCAGACATCCAAAACAGGTTGTTTCTGTCGGTGATGAACTAGACCTGAAGGTCTTAAATGTTGATACTGATAAGGAGCACATTGCCCTCTCACTCATTGCAGCACAAGCGGACAATCCAGATGCAGCAAAAGCACAAAAAGAACCAGATACACAACCTGTAGACTATACATGGGAAGAAATTGTTGAAAAGTATCCTGAAGGTCTAGAGGTTGAAGGTACAATTTCTAATCAAACACCCTTTGGCGTATTTGTTGCGCTCGAGCCAGGCTTGTCTGCTCTCATGCACGTGAGTGAATTGGGTAGAAAGTCGCCCTCTGCTTTCCGTCGTGGCACAGCTATCAAAGCAGTTGTTGCCAATCTTGACCACGACAAACAACGCTTTAGTTTACGTCCTTTAGGCGTTGAAAAAACAAATAAAAAGACAGCAGACACCAGTAATCCTGCTAATATTCAGGGAAATACTCAAGACGTGACTAGTCAAAATCTAGATGCTATCGAGCAATTCAAAATCAATACAGCGCCTGAAGAAGAACTACTGGATTTAGATGCGCCAGATGCTGATATAGATCAATATGAGCAAGCAAGTTCATCAACTAAACAAGCCGACCCTCTTGATATAGCCTATTCAGAAAGCCAAGATGATATTGACTATGGTCAACTTTTCCAAACCTCTACTGGTGCTGGATATCAATCGCAAGAATTAAGTGGTCTAACAACTGAGGAAAAAGAGCTTCACAAGCTTATTGTTGGTGTGCAAGATGAACAGCGTTCTGTCATCAGCCTCAATGATCTCTATCAAGAATATGCCCAAGAACACGGCAATCAGGGAAACTTACAAGATTTCAAGAAGCTCATCAAACAAGGTCATGAAAGTGGTTGGCTAAAACTGTTACGTCATAGCGAAGACAAAGGGCTATACGTACAACTCAATCAAGGCAATGAAGGAAATGAAGGAAAAGAGCTCGAGCTAGCCTAAACAGGCTAACCACATCTCATCAACTTGATATTTTTACCCTTGTATACTTACTAGTATACTTATAGGCATACTGATGACAAGTTTATATAGGATTCAAATTGCAAAGCGTGAAAGGACTCAAATACGTGTCAAAACAGGTGTTTAAACATTCGGTCTTCGCCATTTTTGTGTTGTTAGCCACTAGCCTTATCAGCATGGCTGCTGCCCAATCAAGCCTAACAGGACAAGTCATCGACATCAGCCCAGGTTTTGAACCTGACCCGCTCAGCTTTGAATATATTTCTGGTGGTCCGATTAGTGTTGAGGCTGAGATTGGTCTAGATGCAAATGGTAACGAGTGTAAAGGCTTTATCGCCTCTGAACCTGACCACACGCTAGTTCTAAGAAGTGACTTTGCTAATTTAAGAATATTTGTTGAGGCTTCTCGCTCAGAGGATACAACAATGGTCATTCGTTCGGAAGATGGCTCTCTGACACTGTGTCATGATGATGTATCTAGAGATAATCCACACCCGAGCATTGCCAGAGCCTTCACTACTGGTATTTACTATGTTTACATCGGTAGTTTTGACGAACGAAAAATGATTAACTACACGATTGGCATCTCGGAATAACGATATATCTAATCTGATATATCTAATACACCGTATCTTGCTACACCCTGCTAATTTATAGCAATCAAACGTCTCGCTTCAATACGTTTAGACAGCTTGCAGATTTTGCCCCTTGAGCAAAATCTGCTTTTCTATTTTTGACTGGGTTAAAGAGTGTTTTGTGTTGCTGGGAAACATTAGTTTTTCCGTCTAGGACGATACAAATCACGTTATTTTTTAGTCTTTTGTCATGTGTTCAGCAGTTGATTTAGACTTTATGCGTCTAGGACGCAAATTCACAAGCTTTTAGCAACACGAGTTATGCTTTAACTCTTTTGACTATTGTTCATCCGTATTTTGAGGCTGGTTATTGTCACCACTTTGTGAATCTTCAGGTCGTGAATCTTCAGTTTGTGCATCTTCAGGTCTGTTTTGTTGAGCAAACTCTTCGGCTCGTGCAGCCATTTCCCTCGCTACACCAGATAGCCCTTCAGAATTCGTAGCTTGTTCATTTTCAGAAGCTGATACTGATTCTTGGCTAGATTCTTGACTAGAATCTTGACTTGAATCCTGTACTTGAGTTGTAGTTTGTTGACTTTCATCAGTTGCGGCTTCTGGGTTGACAGGATCAGAAAAAGTGTAAGCAGCTTGCAAGGCATTAACATCTTCGACATCTACCTTGCCGTCACCTGTAATATCAGCACTAAAGTTTTGAGGAAATTCACTATGGTTTTTTGCTAGCTCAACCAAATCATAAAAATCAACAACACCATCTCGGTTAACATCTTCTTTAGCAGCACTTGCTTGGACTTCCAAGGCTCGAGCCTCACTCAAACTCACACTTGGTTCTATCAGCTCAGTTAGCCCACGTTGCATAACACCTGAAGCACTTAGTGGTATGCCAACAAGCACACCAACTTCATGTAACAAAGCACTTTTATATAAATTGGGACTCTCTCGAAAGGCTTCATTGACCAAAATAGTTGTGGTTAAACGCGCTTGTTCAGCAGACGCATCATTAGAAATCAGGTTCTGCTCTTTAACCTTTAAAGTCATAACATCTGGACCTAGCAAGGCATCATTTGCAGGCACAAATGTAAGGCTAGCTGACGCCGATTGAGATGCCTCAATCGCTCCCACACTTGCATTTTGCCACGTCATAAAGGCATCTTCGACATCGCTAAGGAAGGTTGAATTTTCGCCTGATACCTTGTAACTAAGTTCAATAGGATTGATTGCATCAGGAGATAAAACAGTTCTATTAGCATCAAGATTTTCCACAGTATCTAAAGTATCAGATTCAGAAACATTCGCTACATTATCTTCTACTGCTGCTTCAGCACTATTGCTTTCTTGCGTTTGAGACTGTTCCTGTGCTGCCTCACTTTGCTCTTGAGCAATCACACTAGAACTCATCATAACTAAGCTAAGAAGTACCAACGCAACAATCTTCATCAAGGAATTCTTTATCATTGCCC
>CALDTA010000066.1:0-3081 GCA_937924455.1 uncultured Deinococcales bacterium | reverse complement strand
CAAGACTGGCGATTAAACAATAAAGCACAACTCGTCAATGATTTTAATAATCGCCATGATAGTAGTCATGCAGGACACTTAGGTAATGTCGTAACCATAAATGGGCAAATCCTTCCCCAACTAGCTTTTGAAGCCAATACGCGTGTTCGTTTAAGACTTATCAATGCATCAACTGCAAGGATCTATGTTTTTAATTTACCTGAACCCCTTAAAGCATGGGTTGTTGCTAAAGACGGTCAACCGATTCAACCAGAAACCTACAAGACTACACCATTAGGTCCTGGTATGCGTATGGATATTGTTTTTGATATGCCAGAAAGTGGCAGATTTGATGTAGAAGATACTGGTTTTTCAAATTATGTTGCGTTCCAACTGAGAAGCCTTCCCTCAAATAGAAGCAAACGACCTTATGCCCCCGAAGCTATTCAAACTAATCCCATTCCCTCAGCAAATATCTTTAATGCAGATGTGTTAGATATGAAATTGCAGGGAGGGGCTATGTCAGGCATGTCTATGATGGCTAGAAACAATATCTGGCATTTAAATATTGATAATACTGCTAAAAGTGCAGACGGGTTAGCCACTGTAACTTTAGAACAAAACAAAAGCTATATTTTGAACATAAAAAATGATACTGCTTTTTTTCACCCAATGCATTTCCACGGACACACCTTTAAAGTGATAACAAAATCCAATAGCTCACTTGCAAATCCTTACTATACAGATACGCTTCTTATTGCGCCACGTGAAGAATTAGGTCTTGCTTTTACCACCAACAATGTTGGTGATTGGTTGTTTCACTGTCATACTTTGGGGCATCAACACAATGGTATGAAATTACTGTTCAGAGTTTAAGAAAGCAACATCTAAAAGAAAGAAAAAGTGCAAAGTTTTATGTCTAAGTACGTATACAAAGTTAAGTTACCTTATTTGACCTTATTTGACCTTATTTGACTAAGCACTTATCCGCTACAGGACGTCATATCTCCAGTATTTTGGAGTCAAACTTATTTATGATTTGGTACTTAGGAATACACAAACTTATCTTTACAGAAGCTTTACGTTAAACATCTAATCTAATAGTGAATAACATAAAAAGAATTGGAGATATATCAAATGAAAATCTATTTAAAAACAGTACTGGGCAGCTGCTTAATCCTACTTGTAACGCTATCAATGATGGCTTTTGCTGATGGCGGTCATGGCACCACTACCGAAGAAAAGACAGACCATTCAAACAGCAGCTTTGAAGAACGTGAAATTGAAGTCATGCCATTTGACATGGATAAAACAATGCATATCTTTTCTGATACTGCCTTTGGTGGTGTTCAGCAAGTCATTGCAATGGACAATAATGACGCTGAGCAAATCCAACTTATCCAAGAGCATCTAACAGAGCAATCCCAAAGATTTGCAAAAGGAGATTTTGGCGACCCTAGTTTCTTACACGGTTATGATATGCCAGGCTTGAGCGAACTGGCAGAAGCTGCCAAAAACGGTCTGGTCACTGTTAGCTATGAGGCACTATCCAACGGTGCAGCAATTTCTTACAGCTCAGAAAACTTACAAACCATTATAGACATACATTTGTGGTTTCAGGCACAAGTGACCGACCATGGCAGTCATGCGACAGCTCAGTTAATGTCAGTAGATTCTGGTCACCAAAGTAATAATGACGATCATCATGGAGGCGATGACCATAACAGTGATGATGGGCATCATGATACATCAGACGATCACCACGCTGACGATGACCATCACGACGATAATAATAACGACCATCATGACAATAAAAGCGATGACCATCATGACGATAATAGCGACGACCACCATATGAACGATGACCATCATTCTGATGATAGCGATCACCACAGTGGTGAATGGTTACTCACAGACTACGTTGCAGATGTTCAGTTTGCCTTACGTTCAGAAATTATTGATGCTGAAACAATGGCGTATGTTGGATTGAGTGAACCTATATTAGATATTCGAAATCCTGACTTGAGTGTTCAAGAAGGTAACATTGTAGAAATCACACTTAGTAATACAACTGTTGATGAACACGATATGGTAATTGAGTTTAAGGATAAGAAAATCCATTCAGAACATGTTGTTTTTGAAGAGGATGTCACTACCTTTGCATTTGAAGCAGATAAAGCAGGGCACTATTATTATTACTGCACTGTAGAAGGACACCGTGAAGCTGGTATGGAAGGTGTTTTTCATGTCGATGGAAAAGTACGAACACTAGGTAATTAAGGTAGACATGATATTTAGAACAGGCTTTTCTTTAACTATACTAGTCATATTCTTTAGTGCTGTAACTGCACAGAGTCAAGATAGCCTAAACTTTGAACTAACTGAACAAAGCACGGCTAGTTTTAGCATCAATGAGGTTTTACTTGGCAATAATAAAACTGTTGTAGGAACTTCGTCAGATGTTCAGGGAAGTTTCAGTGTTGATTTGAATGACCTCAGTAGTTTACAAATGCAAAGGCTTGAAGTAAATGCTAAAGAATTTAGTACTGATAATCGTAGACGAAATGCTTCACTACACAATCGTATTTTAGATACTGAAACATATCCGTCTATTCTATTTGCATTCAATTCTATAGAAGATATAACTGAGCTTGAAGATGGTAGCGTTACAGCCTTGATTAAAGGTCTAGTAACTATCAAGGAGGTAGTGCGAGAAGAATCCTTTATAGTTAGACTCAATAAGTTGAGTGATTCAGAGCTTCAGGGTAGTGCTTCAACAACTATTCTCTATGAAAACTATGGTTTAAACATTCCACCCGTACCCATGGTTGCTAGTGTTGAAGATGAAGTTATCCTAACAATTGATTTTTTTGCTGTTGCCACACCACCAAAAACAACAACTAAGTTTGAAGGTTTTCCAGTTTTAGTTCTTGGTGAGCAACTGTATCAAACAAACTGCGTTGCATGTCATGGTCAATTTGGTGAAGGCTATGCTAATGACGCTATGCCTGCCCCAGCGGTCAATGGCAGTGAACACGCATGGCATCATCCTGATGAACAAATCCTTGGTCTGATTGCAAATGGTGGTCCAAACATGCCAGC
>CALDTA010000065.1:0-3047 GCA_937924455.1 uncultured Deinococcales bacterium | reverse complement strand
TAGCTTAACGCTCTGGATACTCAGTGATGTAGAAGGTATAGGGTGATTGCTGCTGTGCAGTGTAGTTACCAACATAGATGTTGTAAGTGCCAGCAGGTAAACCACGAGAGAATACAATGGCTGGGTTTTGACCATAGCCTTCGGTGTCATCGACACATGCAACGCTGTTATCGCTAGTGTCTTGAATGACCATGGTTGTATCTGCATCGCTTTGAACAACGAAGCGTAGATAATCAAAGTCTTGCGTAACGGTAATAACGTGGTCAGGTGTATTTGCGATGAAACCTGCAGTACAGCTTGCGCCAAATGCTTTAGCAGTTTCTACGTTGCCACCTGCTGCGTATTCGATAGAGATTGGGTCAGGTTGGAAGTTTGGTGCAATGGTTGCGTTACGGTTTGCGTCGCTACTACTGCTTGTGTCTGGAGCAACAGGACTGGCAATGCCAAGACGGCGTAAACTATCTAGCGCATTTTGGTGACCAAGTTGTGCTGCTACTGCATAAAGCTGTACGGCACGTTCAAGGTTTCTTTCCACACCTAGACCATCTTCAAGTAGTGAAGCAACATTATTTAGTGCATTCACATCGCCTCGACTTGCTGCCTTTTGATAGAACTGATATGACGTTGCGTAGTTTTGAGGCACGCCATCACCATTGGCATACATAACACCAAGATAGGTATAGGCCAGTGTTTGGTCTAGTTGGGCTAGTGGACCAAAGAGTTCTAATGCTGCTGCATAATTACCAGCATCGTAAGCCGAAATAGCTGCTTCCATAGCTTGGTCAATTTGTGCTTGACGTGCATTATTTTCTTCTTGGGTTGTGGCTGGTGCTGCTGGCAAACCATTATTAGGGGCATTGTTAGCAGAAGGTGCCGTGCCAGGTGCAATACGACCTACCTGAATGCCAGGTACACGATTTCTTTGCAACAAATTGAATGCTTTTCTAACAGGACGTAGACGTCCTTCTGCTACAGCCAAACGAGCATCAGAGAAGAGTAGTGTTGGGATGCCTACAAGCTCACCATTTTCGTTGAAGGCTGCACCACCTGAGTTGCCTGGTGAGATTTTAGCGTCAGTCTTAATCCAGTCTTCGCCACCACGCTTGCCATCTTCTGCCAAGAAACCAGAGACGATACCTTCAGTTGCTGTTAGTGTACGTCCTGAAAAACCTGGGTAACCAAAGATTTGAAGCTCTTCGGTGATAAGCACATCGTCTGAATCACCAATTGGCATGAATGGATAGCTTGAACTCGCTGGTAAACGGTTACCTTTAGCATCGCCAACTATTTTTAAGAGTGCTAAATCTAAACTTTTATCGCCATCTACAAACTCTGCAATATAGGTTGGTGTTGGTTCACTGCGGGCATTAGGTGAAATGTCAATACGAGCAAAGTCAAAAGCGTTGGTAAAACTATTACCTCTAGGCTCACTGACAACATGGTAATTGGTTAGGATATAGCCTTCAGGGCTGATGATTGTGCCTGAACCTAAACTACCTAGTGGATTGCCAGATCGTGGATCAAGGGGTAATACTCTGACAACAGTTTGAAAAATATCTTCTAATATGTCTCGGTCAAAAGATTGCGCTACTGAAAAAGATGAGGCAAAAAATATAAACGAAAAGATAACGGTAAGTAGGGCGCTTTGTAGGGGCTTCTTGGTATGAGACTTTTTGGGGTGGGAATAGTTCATTAATTCTCTTCCTTCAGGGATGTGTAAATCTTTTTACAATATATCGTTGTTTGAAATTGATTGCAGCAAAATTTCCACATAAGTGACCCAACGATGTGTTTTTTGGGGTCTTGAGTTGCAAACGCATAATAGTACGTTTACTTACTATGTGATTATACCTCTTAAAGCTTTAAAGCTTCATGTACGAATGGTGCGCTTGTGATTTAACTCTGTAAGTATTCAGACTGTATAAATGCTAAAAAAATGGCGCACCTTGGCAGTTTTTTTGCAAAGCTCAAAAACATGCAATTCCATTTAGTATATATCCTCTAAATGTGAATTTATATGAATTCTAATATAGCCGTTAAGCTGCATTTGCTTCATATATGGGTGGTTTAGATTCAACCTTTGGTACACCTGCTAATGCGGTTTGAACAACTTCAAGACCAGCGCCAGCTTTATGGACGTTTTCGCTGATATGACGTCGCCAGAATTTGCCACCTGGTTGACCTTTGAAGATGTTTAGCATGTGCCGCGTGATGTGGTTGAGGTAGAGGTCTTGCTCGAGCCAACCCTCTATATACTCATACATCGCTTCCACTGCCTCATGCCTCGATAAAGGCGCTTCGCTACTCCCAAAAAAGTGCTGGTCAGCCGTAGCAAAAAGATAAGGGTTTTCATAAGCTGCCCGACCAAGCATCACCGCATCAACGTGTTTGAGGTGCTCATCGCACTGTTCCCACGTTGTGATACCACCATTGATTTCAATTTCTAAGTCAGGAAAAGCGTGTTTGAGTTTGTAGACATCAGCATAGCGTAGCGGAGGAATACTTCGGTTTTGCTTTGGACTTAAGCCTTTTAACCAAGCTTTTCTGGCATGAACACTAAAGCGCTCTGGATTTGCTTTTGAGACAATATCAACAAAGTTGAGCAAATCTTCATAGCGATCTAAGTCGTCTATGCCGATGCGGTGTTTGACAGTTACAGGGATATTCACTGCTGATTTCATAGCAGCTACGCAGTCAGCAACCAGCTCAGGCTTTGCCATCAAGCAAGCGCCAAAACTACCACGTTGGACACGGTTGCTAGGGCAACCTATATTGATGTTCACTTCATCATAGCCATAGTCTTCAGCAATTTTAGCGCACCTTGCTAAATCTTCTGGATTGTCACCACCTAGTTGTACTGCAATTGGATGTTCTTCTGGAGAATACGCTAGTAAACGCTCTTGGTCACCATGCAAAATAGCACCTGTGGTAATCATTTCGGTGTATAGCAGCGTTCGCTTTGTTAATTTCCGCATGAAAAAACGGTAGTGCCTATCCGTCCAGTCCATCATAGGGGCGATGCTGATAGGGTAGTGGTTTTGATTAGG
>CALDTA010000064.1:0-4499 GCA_937924455.1 uncultured Deinococcales bacterium | reverse complement strand
GGTGGACATGTTGGCGTTGGTGGACATACCACTATTGGTGATGGTGCAACCGTAATTAGTGCAAGTGGTGTCAGTAAGAGCATCCCTGCTGGAGAAACATGGTTTGGTACGCCTGCTATGCCCATTCGAAAGTGGACACGTCAGCTTTACTTACGAGGGAATCTTGAGCGCATCTGGAACTTTGTTCGAGCTGAAGAAAAAAAGCAGAAAGAGTCTAGCGATAGCTAAGCTCTATAAGTTTAAGCTCTATACGTTTAAGCTCTATAGTTATGTCTGAATTAAGCCTCACAGGAATAGGCGTTCATAGTGGATTAAGTTCCACAGTTCGCATTCACTCAGATGCAGACCCAACACAACCTATTCGTTTTTATCGAAACGGTCAGTTTATACCAGCGCTTGTAAGTAGTGTTGTTTCTACTGAACGCACAACTACTCTGGGCAACAGTAAAGTTAAATGCTCCTTGGTTGAGCACATATTAGCTGCGCTCTATATAGCAAATAGATGGTCTGGTTTAGTTATAGAAGTTAGTCAAGAAGAGCTACCTATATTAGATGGTTCCGCTCAACCTTGGTATGAGCTATTTGCAGAATTGCCTAAAACCTCCGTCACAACACAAGCTATTCAAATAGATAAACCTCATGAGTACCATCAAGATAGTAGCGCTATAAGTATTTCCCCTACTAATTCTTCCAGCAAGGAAACTAGGCTGGTAGCTTCCATTAATTTTGAGCACCCTGCTATCGGACAACAAACTTGGCAAGGTAAAATAGCAGATTTTAAAGATTTGCTACCTGCAAGAACTTTTGTTTTAAATGAGTGGTTAGAGGACTTAACTGCTAAACAACTAGGGTTAGGCATTCGAGAAGATAACTGTGTCATCATCAAAGATGATAGTGATTTAGACACGCTTTACAACTTTAAAAATGAAGCTGTGATGCACAAAGCACTTGATGCGCTTGGGGATTTGTTTCTGCTTGGTGCGCCTTTAAATGGGGAGATTCGTGTTAATCGTGGGTCGCATAGGTTGCATGTTGGCTTTGCTCGTATGCTTTTTGAAGAAGTTGTAAAGAACGAAAAAAACGAAGCTAAATGATTCTTTGCTTCGTTTTTATGTTTTATTTGCTTTCATTAGAAACAACCTAATCATGGCTACATCATTTACTTCGGTTTACGTGTTTACCTTCTAACTCAGCCTTACGCTTTGCGTCAGCTTGTTTGTACAGCTCGAGCATTTCCTGTCGTTCCTGCTCCTGTAACTCGTGGTAATTCTGAAAGTAATCTTTGATGATTTGTCTCTGATGTTCCATAAATTTGAGTCCTGGATTAACGGGTAGCATATCGATTTTCTCCTCAAACAGTAATGTAGAGCATTTTTTCTTTCAAAACACTTGTTTATCTGTTAACGAGTTTAGGCTTTAGACTATGCTCTAAGCCTGTAGATAGCTGGAGGTTTGTTCAGATAGCAAAAGAAAAGCTTGTCTCAAGTGTCAGACAAGCTTTTAATAGGGGTTAAGGGATAGTTTTATTTTTGTCGGAGTGGTTTGTCGAGCTCGAGCACAGGTGCAAACTTCCCAGCACGTATAGGTACTTCTGTTAAATCGACATAAGGATCAACCAAAGTGGCAGGCTCTCTGCCATTGAGCGATACAAGGTTTCGAGCATAGACCTGAACATCACCATAGCCTTCTTTTAAAAACTTATCTTGAATAAAATACGCAGTCTGGTGAATCAAATCAGGTCTTGAAAGAATCTTAAGGCTTTGAAATTCGGTTAACCCAAGGTCTTGAGGCGTAAGTTCAACACTGCTTCCTCTTTGATCCGTTACCCAAAAGCGAACATAGCCTTCTCTATTACGCAATTTCATACGCCAAGCAAAATAATTTCCCTGATCCGTCCAATGAACCCACGTCGGATACACCCAGTGACGCAAAGGCAAAAGAGATTGCAATAGAACCCAAACGGATAGCAGCACAACAGTTGTAATAGCCAAAATAGGTTTTACATGAAAACTAGCACTAGCAGCGCCCTGCCACCTCTCTTCTTGTAGTTGAGAATCCTGAAGCTGCTTATGAGCAAATTGGTCTCGAAAAAGCCAAACACATACTAGACCCGTAAAAGCGCTTATCAATATCGGTATCACTTGCCATGTTGTAGAGGAAAAGCCACCTAACAGTGCAAAAACAACCGCACTGGCAATGTAGAAAAATTTAGCTCCGCTATTTCGCCTGAAATCATTAGCAAGCTGTACTGGCCAATCCGCTTTAAAAAATACAGTGGTAGCAACCAACATCATCCAAGGGAAAATCCCAAGCACAAAAATCCACGCATTTGTAAAGTGAAAAAAGACAAGAACCAAAAAGGTGAGCAAACGTGTGGGTTTCCAAAGGAGAAAAGGTACAGCTAACAAATCTAAAAACAATCCACCGTAGCTAAAAAGATAAGCAAGCCACCAAGAATCTGCAAATGAACCAAATATAGGATAATCCGAACGTCCACTAAGCCACATGTGCATGGGTTCAGCACGTAGCCAATCCTTGTTTAACTTAGCAATGCCACCAAAAAAGTAAGGGATACCTATTTGAAAACGCAGTAACCAAAGCGTCCAACGAGGCATGGTTGGTACTCGTAAAGATTTATTAAAGCCAGATTTATTAAAAAACAGTGCATCAAGTGACCAGCCTCGGTTCAGAGGCATAAACATCATCAGAAAACTTAAAAGACAAATAAAATAGAAGTGATTAAGATAGCGAGTTGCATCTAATAAAAATAGATAGCTAAAACCAAAAAACATCAAGATGATAGCAACTCTATAAAAAAGACCGAGTGTAATCAGCAAACCTAAAACACCAATAGCAATAACATGAATGTATAACCAATTATCTGACCATGGCTGCACCCAAGAAAATAACGGATATTTGTATAAATAGCTTGGTGCAATCCAGTGACTGAATACCTTATCGGAAACAATAAAACGCCATGCTTCCCACATCATGATGATGCCAAAGCCTATTCGGTATATGTTCAATGCTGCTGAGTGTACTGGTGAAAAGAGCCACGTAACAAAATCAAAGTTGTTTGATGGTTTTTTAGAGGCTTGTAGCTCTGGAATCTCAGACATGATTCTAAGTGTACCGTAAGATTTCAGGAGAGTAAATTTGTGTCACAACATTTTTAAACGTCAATTATCTGTAACCTTGCTGAAGTGTTTAAGCAAATCTTAAATACGATAAGCATAGCGTGCTACCCATGCTTTGAAAGTACAATACACATAGCATGTTTCTGGAACACAGTGGAAGAAATTGCAAGGTGCATTCGCATCGCATATATACACGTTTTGCTGTGAACCTGAATTTTCTCATTCCAATTTGCGAATGCACCAATAATGTGCTAGTTTTTCATCTTTTATTTAGCAAAACACCTAAGAGCACCCTATATTCAAAATCATGTGCTTTTTCACTACCTATACTTTATTTATAAATGTGGGGGGCGAGCTACTAAAGACACAGCCCACTTAAAGTTAAAAAAATATAGAGCATAAACAGACTTGTCTAAAAGATAGAGCTTTTCTTTTATACCAATCCTGTCAATGCTTGCTTTATCTTTTCAAATCAAGATGTTTGTGCAAACTATGAATTAACTTTTCATATCTGCAAAACAACCATAAAGAATGAAGCAACGACAGGTAGTCTTTTTTCTCAATATTAGTTTTCATTTTGCAGAAGTGAGGGGCTTATGGAGCAGCACAATCAAGAACACCAGAATCAAACAGATAATAATACCAACCAAGCCAGCAACATGCCTGACGTAGTAACAATAACTTTTCTTTACAATCAAGATTTTACTTACGAATCAGTCGTCAGCTTTGCCCAACAGTTTCCTACGTACATAACACGTGGAGAAGGTAAAGAACAAAAACACGGTGTTGCTTTTCAGCTTGTAAATCAAGAAATTGCGACTACCGCAGTGAAAACATGGCAACTTGTTGAAGATTGGGAAGATTCAACACTAAAAATAAATAAGCAAGAAGCTACAAAAGATGAATTATCAGCTTATCGTGATTCATTAGCTAAGGCAGTTTCAGAAGATACTGCTATTGAGCAAAAAACTGGGCAAGAACCTGAGCAAAAAACTGGGCAAGAAACCGTACAAGAACCTGACTGGGCAATTGAACCACCTGGCGCAGTTGTAGGCACAGTGGTTTTACAAGAAGCTACTAAAGGTGTCTCTGACAATAAAGAAACTGAACTACAAGAAGCTGCACTGCAAGAAGCTGCACTGCAAGAAGCTGAACAATCAGGTACAACAGAACAAGAAACTACAGCTTTACAAAATGAAGCTGAATCAGAATCAGCAAATGTAGCAGCAACACCGCAATTAGATCAAAATACAACACAAGACGTCACAGCAGACACTGACGCTATGTCTAATACTCTGCAAGCACCACAAGCTGCTGATACAACAGGGTTAATTGAAATAACTGAGACTGAAGATGAAGTTG
>CALDTA010000063.1:0-2895 GCA_937924455.1 uncultured Deinococcales bacterium | reverse complement strand
GCAGCCAAACAAATGCAAGCTTTTGGTGGCATGATGTCTATACAAGTTGGTAATGATGCTGAGAGTGCAGCACTTGCCATGAAGCTAGCAGCAAAGCTCAAGTTAATTGTACGTGCAACAAGTTTAGGAGGTGTAGAAAGCTTAATAGAACATCGTGCCTCTATCGAAGGTGAGTGGACGACTACACCTCAAAACTTGCTGAGACTCTCAATTGGTTTAGAGCATCCTGATGATCTGATTGCTGATTTTAGTCAAGCCCTAAAACAACTATGAACGAACAATTATGAACGAACACGAGTTCATCGTTGCAGTTGCAGGCATGATTTTTAATGCTTATGGGCAAGTGCTTGCCATGAAGCGCAGTAGTACAAAGGATGCAGGCGCAGGACTTTGGGAAACGATGTCTGGCAGAGTGTCGCATGGAGAAAATCCCTTTGATGCTATTCAACGAGAGATTCTTGAAGAAACAGGTTTAGTTCCTGAACGAGATGTAGTGATAGACCCACGTCCATACACGACATTTCACGCCAAGCGTTTGGGACAGCCGATGATTGTTATATTGTACCGAGCTGCACATCTTACAGGTGAACCCCAGCTAAGCGAGGAGCATGATGCGTTTGCATGGCTCGAGCCTGAGGCATTTGCCAAGCGTAGTCCTCTGCAAGAAACAGTTAAAGCAGTTAAACAAGCAGCAAAAGAACATGATACATTACTAGCATATGTTAAGGAAGCAACTATAAATATGAAAGAAACAAATACTAAAGTTGGTGTTGTCAGCGATTTTCCAGAAGAAAGTATGCACAGCTTCGAAATTGAAGGTGAGGACATCCTGTTAATTCATCAAGAAGGAAAGTTTTACGCACTTGAAGACAAGTGTACGCATGACAATGGCATTTTACATGATGGTGAACTGCTTGATGGTTGGGTAAAGTGTGAACGACATGGTGCAAAGTTCAATGTAGAAACAGGCGCAGCTACCTTGCCAGCAATTAAAAAAGTACGCCTTTACAAGGTTGAAGTCATCGAAGATGACGTTTATATCAACATGCAAGAGGCTAGTATTTAGTGTATCCAGCCAAGCCATATTTAGAACGCATTATAGAACTCGTGGGAGATGCTGAGCCGATTGATGTGTTGCAGCAGACACCGCAGCGTTTAGAAGAATGTTTTTTAAGTTTGCTTGCTGCCCCAGATGGTTTGGACCGTAGCTACGCTAAAGGTAAGTGGACAGCGCAACAGATATTTGCCCATTTAGCTGATACTGATTTGCTAATGGGCTATAGGTTGCGTCAAGCAATTAGTGTTGAAAATTACAAGATAGATGTTGTTGATGAAAATAAGTGGGCAAAGCCGTACCACAGGCTGGATGCAGCACTGGCGTTGCAGAGTTTTAAAGGCTTACGTGTTTGGAACTTAGCACTTATTAGTACCTTTTCGCTATCAGATTGGTTAGCTGAAACGGTTCACCCTGAAAGACCGAGCTCACCTGAAACTGTCGATACAATTGTGCGTTACCTTGCAGGGCATGATTTGAACCATTTAGGGCAGCTCGAGCGCATCATACACGGTCCTTCTCTATCTGCTTAATGGAAATATATCTCCTAAAATTAAAAACGCTAAATGCAATTTCCCTAACGTTTTAATCATTATTCAGTAATACTCAAAGCGTAACCTATACATACCCCAAGAACCAGAGACCCCATACTCACTAGGTTCATTTCCCTTCTAGTAAAAGCCTCTGAAAAATAAATTCAGAGGCTTTTACTTTTGGTACGTACTTTAGTTTTAGTTACTTCTAGTAAAAGCTGATAGCAGTCACATAACCATCAGTAGTAACAGTACACAGCGCGCCATTTCCCGTAGGGCGATTATCTAAATTAAAGCTATAGGTACGCATGTGACCATTTGAGGTTGGATTGTTTGCGCTTAACCTAACAGATAAATTTGGATAACTTCTGATGGTATAGGGGTTACGTTGCCACACTTCATGGACACAAGCCTGCTCCATAATCAGTTCTTGGTTTTGAGGATGATAGCCTTGGACTGTATCAATGTTGATGACAGCATTGCTATTATTTTGAGGCGTTAGTATTGCTCGACCAGTAATTGCAGTGCTTGGAACCGTTGTAGGAATAGAAGGTGCACCTAAGCGTTGGATAGGTCTTAAACCGATTATTTCTCCATTGGAAATAGCAAGGTTGTTTTGATTATTACTAGTAATTCCGGCAGCAGCTATGCCTGTAGCAGTGCCTATAGTAGCAGCGCCTGTAGTAGCTAAGTTTGCTGCCCCAGCATTGATATCGCCAGTAACTGAGTTAGAAGCAAAACCTGCTCGTCCTTGAAAATTGTTTTGTCCTGTATAGTTTGGTTGTGTATAAGTTTGATTGTAAGGATAGGTGTTTGTATTGCTTATAGGCGCTGATCGCAGACTTGTACTAGAACTAGAATTATTTTCATTAAGTGTTGTATAGGTAAAACCTAAAACGGTTAGAATGACAACTGTAATGATTAAGGTATTTTGTGCCACATTACCTTGGATTCTCCTATTATAATTCTTTTGCTTATGCTGCTTATGCTGTTTATGCTTTGACTTTTCTACCATCTTTAATCCTCAATCCTATTATTAGATACTATATTTTTAACTTAGAATTACCCTAGATACTTACAGCGTTTCCACGAAATAACTGTACACACTGAGTGGCTTTATTCTTACTCGTCACGAAGCTCGCCGATTAACTGCGACAGCAGTTAATTGTGGAATTGCTTTTAGATTTAAAAGCAGTAAATTCTAGCGTTACTATTGCTGTACTGTTCTGTACAACAATCCCCATATGGTTTTATTTTACCTTGAAATAAGTCTTCTGTGTTGAAACTTGTGTTGAAATGCTTGATTTT
>CALDTA010000062.1:0-6632 GCA_937924455.1 uncultured Deinococcales bacterium | reverse complement strand
TTATGTCTGAGCAAGCAGAATTAGCACGAAAGCTAGAAGAAAATAAGATTATTCGTCTATCTGAGACAGATGCAATGTTTGCCAAACACTGGAAGTCAGGCGCTCTCAAGTACAGTCGTTTTGAGCCTTTTGCACTTGGTGGTACTGCTGAGCTTTCAACTTGCTTTGATAACAATTTGCAAAGAACAGTTGTATTTAAAACGCTACACCCTCACCTGCGTGATTCAGATGTTGAAACCCGTAGGTTTCTACGAGAAGCTAGAGTGACGGCCATCATTTCTCATCCAGGGACGGTACCGCTGTACGAACTTGGTCGAGATGGAAAAGGTGCGCTTTACTTTACGATGAAGCGTTTACAGGGTCGTGACTTAAGGTCGATTCTAAAAGACTTAGTTGAAAAAAAGCCTGATATTGTGCAACGTTTTTCAATCGTGCGTATGGTCGATATTCTTATTTCAGTGTGTCAAACAGTAGGTCATGCCCATACACAAGGGGTTATCCATAGAGATTTAAAACCTGCGAATATATTAGTTGGTGCTTTTGGTGAGGTGACAGTGCTTGATTGGGGATTAGCCAAAGTACAGGGTGAAGATATTGATTCGCAGGAGGAACTAGAGCGCAACACAGCACAACTTTTGGAACTTACCGTTCCCGGTAAGCGCTATGGGACACCGCTTTACATGTCACCTGAACAAGCTACTGCAAGCCCTGATTTAGATGGACGTAGCGATGTCTATAATTTGGGTAGCATTTTATTTGAAATGTTGACCTTAAAAAGCCTTGTTTGGGGCGAGACAGTAGAAGAGGTTATGGAGAAAATTTTGAAAAGACCTGTTCCGTCACCAAGACAAGTCGCACCAGAAAGACATATTCCAGCTGAGTTAGAAGCAATTTGCTTAAAAGCACTAGCGAAAGAGCCACAGAATCGCTATGCCTCAGTAGCAGAATTACTCAATGATCTATACAGCTTTCGTAATGGCGAAAGGGTATCTGTCTATAGTTACAGCCCTTTTCACTATTGGTTGAAGTGGAGAACAGGACATACCTTTTTGCTGACTGCTATTGTGTCGGCATCTTTAGGTGCAATGGCTGTGCTGTTTTGGCTATCAAATAGTTGATATAAGTGCAGGTGGCAGCTTTAGTTTAAAGCTGGTCGAACTCTTCTTCTTCAGGTCCTTCCGATTGAAATGATACGTTGAAGTGTTCGTATAGATAATCTAGTTTTGCGCGAAGTTCTTCTACTTCTTCTCGTAGACTATCAACATCATTTGTTACAGCTTTAGCAACCCTTGCTCTTGGTCGTTGTTTTTCTTCATCCCCACCAAGAAGTTGTTTCCAGCGGTCTTGGCTCTGACCAGGACCACGACCTAAATTTTTAACAAGAGGTGGTTGGTGTTGAGACATTTTAATCAGTGTTTCTTCAACATCATTGATGTCCAAAAATTCTATGTAGCGCTCAGTACGTTGGCGTAGCTCACCTGGAGTTTGGTTACCACGTAGCATCAAGACTGCGAGTATTGCAAAGGCTTTAGCACTTATGACAAGACTATCTTTTAGACGATGTGTATGCTTATATGCTCTTTCGCTTGCACCTCGCACCGTGGAGGTCAAACCTTTATCTGACAAGTTTCGAAGCGTTTCTTCAATTTCAAGCACGGTATGGCTTGTGACAGGATCACGGTTTGTTTTTTGGTTACAGGCTGCCATCAATTGATTTGTTGTAAGGGGATAAGACTCAGGAGTTGTTCTTTCTTTTTCAAGAAGACTTCCCAAAATTCGAAGTTCAATGCTACTTAGTGCCATCTGTCACCACCTTATGTTTAATCAAAATGTTTAATCAAAATGTTTAATCAAAATTACTTATAAAGCCACTTGTTCATATTTACCAAGCTTCAAACTAGATTTGCATATTTTTTCACGATGCGTAAAGGGTTGATACTCATGTTTATGTGTAGGTCTTCTGAGCTAATACTTTCTGATGAATACCTATATTGATGAAGCAAAAGTCTAACACCTTAATCACAACCTAAACATATGCTGCTGTGACTATGGGTTTAATGGAAGAGGTTTAGGCTCTTTGAGCTTTTGAGTGGTAACTATTGGAAAGGGAAAGGCTGTGTATATTGGAAAGGCTGTGTATATCGAGCTTTTTCAAGTATTTCTAACTGATGCTCCACACAATTAATCATAGAACCGAAATTTAGAAAGAGATTCTAAGTAGAAAAATAATCTAAGGGAGCAGTAAACTGTGAAACGAATCATCATCATAGGTTGCATACTACTAGCAATAGTAGTGGTTGCAGCATGTTCAGACAACAGCCGAACAACGTCAGGAAACGAGCTCGAGCTACCAGAAGCACTAGCAAACATAAGTTACCGTTCGGTAAGTAGTCAAGTTTTTGAAGAACTTAGAGCTTCAGATTCACAAAACCCAGAAGTAAACCCAGAAGTAAATCTAGAACAATTAGCAACCCAAGAACTGTTAAGCAATGGCGGTTTTGAATCAGGCTTAACAAACTGGACAACAGGCAACACAGGCGCACTCACCACCTCAAGTGATGCCTTTGCAGGTAGTAGTGCAGGGTTCTTGCAACAAGGTGGAACAAGCTTCTACCAAAGTTTTGCAGTAAGTGCAGGACAACAAATAACTATGAGTTGCTATGGCAAACTGGTGGATAGTACAGGCTGGTCAGGCATGGGACTAGGTATAAGTAATAGTAGCTTCCAACTTTTAGCAGATGCACCCTCACGACAAGTAACAAGTAATAGTTATGCCCAATACTCTACAAGCATTACAGCACCTCCAGGTGCAGCGAATGCAGCGGTGTGGGTTTACACAGATGGCAAAGTACTAGTTGATAACTGCTCAGTTACTATAGAAACAGCAGACACACCACCCCCTGCACCAACAGGAGATAACCTCTTAAGCAATGGTAACTTTGAATCAGGACAAACAAGCTGGTTCCCCTGCTCAGCAAGTGGTTTTAGCATTAACAATGGTGGTGTAGGAGGAAGTCAATCTCTACGCCTAACTGGTGGAGGATGCTTCTACCAACAAGTAGATGCTAGCGCAGGACAAAGCGTCACCCTAAGTTGCCAATCGAAACGAAACTCAAGTGCATGGACAAGTATGACCTTAAGTTTCTTAAACAGCAATTTCTCAATACTGAGTAGTGAACTAACACCAATAACATCAACAGGATTCCAGACCTATACAGCAAGTGGTACAGCACCAAGCAATACAGGATATGCAGTCGCCACGCTATATAGTGAATCAGTAGCGCAGTTTGATGATTGTGTTCTTTCAACAGGCACAACTACCCCCACACCGACTCCAACACCGACTCCAACTCCCACACCGACTCCAACACCAGAACCACCAGCAGGAGATAGCTTGCTTACCAATGGTGGCTTTGAGAGTGGCACAACAGGCTGGGTAGCTTGTTCAGCAGGTGGATTAACAACAGATAATGATGCTGTAAGTGGTTCATCAGCTTTGCGAGTATCAGGAGCTGGCTGTATTTATCAGCAGGTGAGTGTTTCAGCAGGCATCGACTTAACCCTAACTTGTCAAGCTAAGCGGAATAACGCTAACTGGACAAGTATGACCTTGAGTTACCTAAATAGTAGCTTTGCAAGTTTAGCTAGCGAACTTACACCTATCACATCAACTAGCTATCAGAACTATAGTGCTACTGCTACAGCGCCAGCTAACACTAGTTACGCGGTAATAACACTCTATAGTGAGTCTACTGCTCATTTTGATAGCTGTGTTTTAGGGTCTGGTAACACATCTACTCCTGAACCAACACCTGAACCAACACCTCAGCCATCAGAGCAGGCATCGGTACTTGTTCCATCTAATGGAAATGGTCAATGGGGACCTGTACAGCAGTGGCCACTCATTGCTACACATATGGCAAATCTTAAAGATGGTCGTGTGCTTGCTTGGTCATCATATGATGTTGACAGTTTTGGTCAACGTCCTGCGGGAGTGAATGCGGACTATACACAGGCAACTATATTTAATCCAATAACGGGTACTTTTGAAGAGGCTGATAATCCGACACATGATATGTTCTGTGCAGGTCTTTCTACCCTATCTGATGGGACTATTTTAGCAGCAGGTGGTGGTAGTGACGTCAACAGAAGAAAAGTTAGTAGTTTTGATGGTACTACGTGGAACCGTAATTTGAGTATGCCAAATGGGCACTGGTACGGTACTGCAGTTGTTGATGCAAATGACAATGTATTAATATCTTTAGGTGCCAGTTCATTAGGTCGAACAGATTATTTACCAAATGGTGGCTCTTGGCGAAATTTATCAGGGATAACGTTAGCTGGTACAACTAATGTTAATGACATCATTCATGAAGATTACTATCCACAGCTACACCTAAGCCCTAGGGGAACAATTTTTCACGCTGGTCCTACCACTCAGATGCATGAAATTACTGTGACAGGTGAGGGTAATGCTGTAAGTAAAGGTAGTCGTAACCAAGACGGTGTAACTGATGAAGTGTTTCGTGCATGGGGTAACGGAATCATGATAGATGACGGAACCGTTATGCTCGTCGGTGGAACTCCAAGTACAGGTGAAACTGTTCAGGATAGCGCTGGTAGTATCAATTCTGCTGTTGTAATAGATATCAATACAACAAATCCTGTAGTACGTAAAGTTGCACCTATGAACTATAGTCGTGCTCATCAGAATACGGTTCTTTTACCAAATGGTGAAATTCTTGTAGTTGGAGGTAATGCTACAGGTGCGTTATTCAGTGATTTTCAATCTCGCCTTACACCTGAAATCTATAATATTGAAACAAATACTTGGCGAGACGTTGCACCAATGGTGACACCACGCAATTATCACTCTACTGTTACCCTATTACAAGATGGTCGTGTTTTAGCGGCGGGCGGTGGTCTATGTGGTACAGGCTGTGCAGCGAACCACCAAGATGGAGAAATTTATTCACCACCATACTTGTTTAATCCAAATGGGTCACTTGCAGCTAGACCTAGTATTTCTTCAGCACCAAATAGTATCAACTACAATGAAAATTTTGCAGTAAATGTTTCTGGAGCAGGTGCAAACAGCATTGCTAGGTTCAGTATGATTAGATTCTCTGCAACAACACATAGTATGAACAGTGATTTACGTCAGGATAGTTTAAACTTTACTAATCAAGGCAATGGTAATTATACACTCACATCACACACTAACCCTAATGTTGTTGTACCAGGTTATTACTTCCTTTTTGCTGTTAATACTAATGGTGTGCCTTCTGTTGCTAAAATTCTAAGAATCGGTACGAGTGCAACTAGTCTACAACCATATGTGCCAGACTTTAAACTTAATTATATTTCAGCGAGCAATGCAAATCAGGCTTGGGGTATAAGTGCAGATGATGGAGTCTACCGCACTTTTGATAGTGAAGCTACGTGGCAGGTTACAGGTGGTGCTCTTAAACAAGTATCAGCTATCGATATAAATCAAGCTTGGGGTGTGAATGCAATCAATCAAGTTTTTCGTACTTCAAATGGTGGTACTACGTGGCAGTATCCTAATGCGACTATAAGGCTTAAGTACGTATCCGCTATTAGTACAAGTCAGGCTTGGGGTGTGGGTGTAAACGATGGCGTGTACCGCACTTCTGATGGTGGCGCTACGTGGCAGGTTACGGGTGGTGCTCTTAAACAAGTATCTGCTATCGATATCAATCAAGCTTGGGGTGTAAATTCAGCCAACCAAGTATGGCGTACTTTAAATGGTGGTGCAACGTGGCAGCGGATAAACCGATAAACTTTAAAGAGTACACTTTTGATAGAGAGATTGTATTTACGAAATAGGATGTCTTTTCGAATTCTATAATAGGATACACCGAAACTGAATATTTGTTAAGAAAGCTCCTTTTCTAATGCTTGGAAAAGGGGCTTTTTTGATACTGACGATGCTTAGGTCAAAAAAAGTCTGCGAACTCACTGATTGAGTGCAGATTTTTTTACTGTTCAAGATATTACTTGTTTAGCATTGTAGGATTTTGAAAGATATCCGCAGCTACTGAAGCCAAAATAGTTGCACCATCTAATACTGCTTTATCGCCTTGTGGACTTTTAGCAGCAGTAGCAAACTCATGTGTATGTGGCAAGGCAACATCATCTATAGCTAGTAGACCTTGTAGGCTAGGAACGACATGCGAAACGTTTCCAATGTCGCTCGAGCCCATTCCCTCACCTTCCGCAGCACTACTTATTTGTCTCCCTAACCTCACTGCATGTTTTCCAAATGACTCTGCAAGAGGTTGATTGATGATCATATCTTCGTAAGGTTTAGCAATTTCGATAATTTCGTTGGTAGTACCTGTCATCATAGCTGCACCATCAAAGACGCCACGCATACGTGGTAACAAGCTGTCATAGAGATATTCTCTGGTTGCAGCACGAATATAGATTTTGAGTGAAGCCTCATGTGGGATTATGTTTGCAACATCGCCCCCGTGGTTTATAACAGCGTGCATTCGCACATCAGGTGTGACTTGTTGCCTTAGGGCATCCATGCCATTAAAAGCAAGGCGAACTGCGTCCAGTGCATTGATGCCAAGATGTGGTTTGGCAGCAGCGTGTGCTGGTTT
>CALDTA010000061.1:0-3545 GCA_937924455.1 uncultured Deinococcales bacterium | reverse complement strand
GGCATACTTGCATCAATTGCTACACCACCACTCATACTAATGTTTCCTTCTGCTAAGACGCTGCCGTAGATATCAGTATGACCTTTCTTAGTAAACGCACCTCTAGTTTGGAAAATACCGTAAGTAGAAGATCTACCGTTTAAGCTAATGTCTCCCAGAGATACAACATTCAGACCGATAGCATCATGACCATCGCTTTGTGCAACTACAGTTCTACCTTGAAAATCCACATCATCATCAGCGAGTAAGCTTGTCATACCTTTGACTGATGGAGACTTAGAAATATCTAAGTCGTCTGAAGCAAAGATTACTGACTGATCTATATTGCCACCGTTAATGCTGATGTCACCATCTAGAGCAATGATGCTACTTCCTGAAATATCACCTTTAATTTCCAAATCGCCATTCTTAACGATGATATGTGCATTATTTAGAACAGAAGGAATATCTATTTCGTCAGTAACACATACTATCTGATTGCTTGCTACAGAAACAGATTTAGATTTAGTAGCAAATTGAGGACAAATATGGGTTATAAGTGGTTGTAAGTTAACTGGATTATCAACTTGACCGTATGCAGAATCGTGGTTAGCTACACCATCTCTGTTTGTATCTGCAATCTCTACTAAAGAAAAGTGCTCTTCTCCTTCAACATCATAATCACTAGGTAAATATCTTAAATCTTTAAGTGTTGCTGCTGACACAAGACCTTGATTATATAGCCCGAGTACTAAAGAAGCTCTTGGGTTGATTACAGGAGGAGGAGGATCTTTAGCCTCACCTAAAGCGTTCCATGGATCAAAAGGATCCTCAACCAGATTTGCTGGCTGACTACTTTTACAGATATCTAAACTATGGTGTGTTTTACAAGAATATGAACCTTGGTCAAATGCTGCTGTGAAATAGCTTGCTGGATTTTCCGCACCTGCGAAATTAGTACAAATACCTGCTTCATCTCTTGCGGTACAAGTATCTACACCACCCATTTTTCCAGACAGGCTATAGCCCTCATTACCATGAACACCTGCAGAGAGTAGTTGTGTTGGTCCACCACCATTGATGGTTACTTTACCTTTAGATACCAGCCCTTTTGTATAAAAAGGTGATGCAACAACTTCATGTGCTACTGCAGCTATAGGCTTTGCTAACATTTCAGCGTCATAAGATGCTTTATCGCTGCTCTTACCAACTACTGCAAGATATACATTGCTTTCATCTCCACGATAAGAATCTGGATTTAAGTAATAATCAAATGCTGTATCTGTAGCACTGACTGCAAGAGGAACAATGCTATCCGCATATTGAGAATTAGGAATTTCTCCGCTTGATACCCAAGTATCTGTAAGCATGATGTTTGCAACTTCAATACCAGCTTCAGCATTGTATTTTGCAATTGCGTGATTACGAATGTTCTCTGCGACCTTTAAGTTATTTTGTGTTAGGAAGAGTGTACCGAAAGATAATGTTGCTGCAACTGCCAATACAATTAGCATGACTGTTAATGCAATTCCCTGCTCTTTACTATTGTGCTTTATGCCCCTAGAAACCTGTGGATTCATACCTATAGTTTTCATGACTGCCCCCAATGAGTCTTAGAAAAATTGACCTTTTAGGATCTCAAACCCTACTAACTTGCTTTAAGACCGTGGTCATATCATTACTGTAGTATTAGTGATACGTATAACGTTACCCCCATTCAGGGGGTATGAGGGAATCACGTCTTTAGATGATGTTAATGTTAACGAACAAACTTAGCAAAGTTAGCTTTTTATGACTGCTTCGACCTTTGACGGTCTCAGTATTCACCCAAAAAATTAGTCCATTTTGCCAACTAGATGCAACTTTAAATGCATTAAAAAAGCCCACAGCACAATTGCTGTAGGCTTCGCTATTTTAAATATATAGACTTTACGGATTAGCGTTATTCTTAGTCAGAACATCTGGAATATTAAATGCAACACGAACCAGTTGTTCTGTTCCGTTTCTATCTAGTTTTAGATTGATACCTCGTGGTTGCATTTCTGTTGTCAACGCGTCTACACCTACCATCAATAATGACGGACCTGTGCCTGTATTATCATCACGCAACAATCCTTGACCTTCCTGACTCTCTCCAACATAGTAAGTTATGTGCCTAAGCTCAGGTTGGTTACTCGCCGTATATCGATTTTCAAAATACCTAACATCAACAATTTCACCATATGCAGGATTGCTATTCGCTGTAACCAAAAGAGGGTCACCTTGAAGATCACGATTTACACCATCAACACCCGTGAAACCAGTTAAGTTAACGTCATAACGAATCAGGCGAGCTGCCGCATCTGTAATTTCTACCTCTTCTGAAATTGCAGCAGTGGCTTGGTAGCTTTTGCTAGAGCTACGTAGCATTGCGCCAATCAATGAAAAGACTATTAGTAGCAAAGCCATACTAATGAGCATTTCAATGATAGTAAACCCAGATGTCTGACCTTTAATTCTTTTTGTCTGTTTCATTTGTTTCACTTAATCCGTTGACATTAGGAGTGTTTGTAGTCGAATGCTTCGCTGTTCTGGTCCAACTACATCAACAACAATTTGATGTGCAACCGCTTCTGATGCAGGAAAGTTACCCATAGTTGTATCGATACATGAAATGTTATTTCCTATGACTGTACATGGATGAATCTGCGTAGTACAACTATAATCTCCAGTATCAAAAAAGCATTCTGGTGAAGGAATAAAACTAGAAATAACAGTTGAAGCTTCTGGGGTTTGTCTACGAGATTCCATCTCTCGTTCTGCAATGTGCGTTAGCTCTCGAATAATACCAGTCTTGTGATTTGTCTTAAGCGCATTTAGCTGTGTAGAGGACAAAAAGAACATAATGACCACTAGTAACGCTAAGGCAACTACGACTTCAACAAGACTCATACCAGATGTTGATGTTGCTGATGTCATACTACCTCTTGCTTTGCTTTGATTAACCAATTTATTTTTTAAATGTAAAGACTTCATTAAAGATTTCATTTTATCTCGACCCGCCCAATTGAATTAATTGTAATTTCCCGTGTTTTATTTTTTCCTGCTGCATCAAAGACACTTATGTTTACTGTGGCTTGTGTGCCATCACAAGCAATAACAAGACCATTTGGAAACCATATGATGCCTTGCTTATTCATAGAAACATTTACGGTGCCATAGCCAGTAAAGTTGAGAGAGCGAAGCAGTTGAGCGTTTGTCGTTGAACATGGTGAATTGGTATTTGAAGGTGTACGAACTTCAAAACCTTTATTTGCTACATGCACAAGCACTACGGGACCATTGCTCTGAATTGCCTCATATCTACTTTGTTGAACAACCGCTGCCAAATCATTTGCAAAAACTGTTGTAAAAGGTGGTCGTGCTGCATTTGCTATTAATCCAAAAAGAATAGCTATTATTCCTAATGTAATTATGATTTCAAGCATACTTAAGCCTGCAGTTCTTTTGCTATCTGACATGAAAGTTACCCCGTTATATAAATGCTCCCACTAACCTTAAAAAACTAACCCTATAGAGATACTCCT
>CALDTA010000060.1:0-5124 GCA_937924455.1 uncultured Deinococcales bacterium | reverse complement strand
TGCAATTGGCTTTTCTAACAAAATATGTTTAGCAGATTTAGCTGCCACTTTTGCAACGTCTAAATGCGTGTAGTTCGGTGTACAAATAATCAGACCATCAACCTCAGGATCAGTACAACAGGCTTCTAATGAGTCATAAACTTTGAGGTCTGTATTCGGTTCAAATTGACTATGAACCTGCTGTGCAGCAACAACGCTTCCTGGGTTCGGGTCATAGACACCGTGAATCGTGGCGTTGCCTTCAAGATGCGTAACACGTATGTGTTCCTGACCATTGACACCTAGACCAATTACATTAAACTTGTATTTAGTAACACCTTTACTAAGAATATACCTATCACCTTCTGGCACATAGGCCATATAGGGTGAATAAGCCATTGCACGACTTCGCAATTCTTTCTTTGGCTCTTGAGTCTTATTTTTAGTCAGGTCTTTACTCACGGTACGCCCGCTCCCCTTGCAGCTTCGAGTAGGCTATACCATTCTTGTCTAGTAAGTTCAACATCATCTGCAGGAACCGAATCTATGATTCGGCTCGCTTTTAAAGTTCCTACAATGGGTTGAATACCCATTGGATGACGGAGTAGCCATGCAAAAGCGATTGCTTCTGGAGTTGTATTTTTTTCTGCTGCTAGTTTGCTAATCAGCGTAGCAGTAACTTTGATATTTTCTGGCGCATCATCTGCTGGATTAAAAAGTTTGCCTCCTGCTACTGGCGACCAAGCTTGAATCATGATGTCATTTAAACGGCAGTATTCGAGCACACCGTTGGTATTGGCGTAATCAAAGCCTGTCATGTTAACGAGGATGCCACTACTTATAAGGTGATGGTGGAGTAGGTTGAGTTCTAATTGATTTACAACTAATGGGAGCCCAATATATTTTTTCAATAATTCAATCTGTGCAGCACTGTGATTACTGACCCCAAAATAACGCACCATGCCCTGTTTGTGCATAAACTCCGCAGCTTTGGCAATTTCTTCAAGTTCCACCAGTGGATCAGGTCTGTGAAAGGCCAGAATATCTACATAGTCTGTACCTAAACGTTTAAGACTACCTTCAACTTCTTTGACCAAGTGCTCATAGCTAAAGTCAAAACGACTAGGTAAACCAAAGTCAGGATTATGTCCAACAACTATGCCAACTTTTTCTTGTAAAACAAGCTTTTCACGCAAACCAGCATTTTCTTTTAGTGCATGACCCACAACTTCGTCTGATTTACCCATTGTATAAATATCAGCGAGGTCGATGTGATTGATGCCTTGTTCATAGGCTGTGCGAATTAGTTCTTCGGCTCGAGCCTTAATATCATCTGTTGGTGGTGTTTTATCCCAGTTTCCACCCATATGCCAAGAACCATAGGCAAGGCGGCTAACTTCTAGATCTGTATTGGGGATTCGGTAAGTTTTCAACTCTATTACTCCTAAAGGCTAAATAAATAACAGTATGGCTTGAGTTCAAATACTTTAATCTCTAAAGTTTTAGCAAAATCTGCAAAATATAGCGCTCAAGCTTTAAATTTAATGCCTTGTATCAGTGATAACACAAAAAGAATCAAATTTTTCGCAAAATTTTATCATAATTGTAGTTAGCACTTAGGTTCTTAAAAAGTCAGCTATAGATTCATCAGTTTCAAAAATAGAGTACGAAACTAGATGAAATAATACTTTCAGCTTTGTTGATTGGACTTTTATATACAAATGATGATTCTTCATAATATTAGCGAATCAGAAACATTTAGTTAATGATAATTCATTAACCTTTCTTCTAGTTAGCTTAAAGCAGTATTTGTAACAAAAAATACACTAACGATATAAATCAATTACCTAGCGATTAACCATCAAGCTCCTAAATGGATAGTTCAAACAATCAAGTCACTTAGAAACACCAAGCGCCAGTAGCCCTAAGCCAGTAGCCCTAAGCCAGTAGCCCTAAGCTAGTAGTCATAAAAGGAAACGAGAAACCGAGATGGATTCGATGCTCCAAGTGTTGCCACGATTAACAAAAGATTCTCAAGCTCAAGACGGTATAACTCAGAATCCTACAGTACAAGACTCTGTAACAAAAAACCCTGTAACACAAAACTCCCCATCCCTAATACAAAACTCTAAACCTACAGCAAATCCAATCATTGATTCTCAAAGCGTAGTCTGTCGTATTCGTTGGCATATTGAGTCACTTGTAAACATCACCACTATTGACAGTGCTACTGTTAGCGACACTATTATTTGTGATGACATATCTGAAACCATCATGCAATTTGGATATACCGTACAAGAGTTTAGAGCTTCATCCATAACTTGGTTGAATTTAATACATCCTGAAGATACCGAAACTATCAAAAATACTTACTTGAATCTGTACCATACACGTGACTTACATCATAAATATACAGAACATAATCAATCATTTTCATATAGAGTGCTTAACAAAGATGGACGAACACATTGGGTTAGAGATATACCAAGTATTGTTCGTGACCACACAGGACGTGCCTTATACTTCCAATCTTTTATCATTGATGTTACACAAGAAAAAGAAAATATTCTTGATTTAGAACAACAACACAGATATATGTATGCATTGCATGAAACTGCCTTAGGCATGATGAACCGTCTTGATATCAACAGCCTAATGGATACGATGGTTATGCAGTTTTCTAGGCTTACTGGTAATCCAGATGCTTATTTGTTTCTGCATAATGAAAAAGAAGACAAGCTCGAGCTCGTGGCTGCATCTGGCGTATTCAAACTAGACTTAGGCAGAAAAATAGTACGAGGCGAAGGTGCTTCTGGAACAGTTTGGGAAACTAAAAAAGCTGTTTTCATTAAAGACTATGCAACCTTTGAAGCTAGAATTAACTTTAAACCCTTTGAAAATTTTAAATCTGTTGTCTCAGTCCCTCTGATATCCTCTGGTACTGTACGAGGTGTTATGGGCTTTGCCACCAACACATTCGCCACCAACACATCTATTAACACAGAAGAAAGTTTTGACTCTCAATCAACTACTAATACTTTAACTGGCTTTGCACAACTAGCTGTGATGGCTTTAGATAATGCAAGACTTTTTAAAACTTCACAAAATGCACAACGTGAGTTGACAATGCTTAGTAAGCTTAACCAAGCTATTACTGATAACTTAAACCTTGACGAACTCTTTCAAGAAATTACCTATAATATTGCAACTATCTTTAACTACGACTGTGTATGCATAGGTAGTATTGAAATCAGAAATTTTAAAAGCAATACTACTAATACTATTCAGGACAATAGCCTAACAATAAAAGCAGCATATAGCACAAACAAAGTATCCGCTTCAGAGTTAAGTGTGGATAAAACCTTACTTCAAAAGGTAATCGACACGAAAGAAGCACACTTTTTTCAGCAGTCTGAACAAACTAATGCCGAAAAATCACATCTGCTACTACCATTGTCCTATAACAACGAAGTAACAGGCGTTTTACATGTAGGCTGCGATAGTAGAGCACTTACTCAAACAGATAAACGTCTGATGCAAAAAGCTGTCAATCAAATCCAAATTGCTATAAAGAACGCTAAACTTCATGCATTAGTCAGAAAAGAAGTCATCCGTTCAAATGCGCTTTACAAAATCAGTCAAGCTATTCAATCTACAGATCAGCTTACTAGCTTTATGAATGTCATTGTTGCAACAACTCACGAAGCGGTGCTACCCCGCTGGATTATTCTGTATAAAATCAATATGAAAACTCGGGTCATTGAAGAGATTGCTACCACAAAATCTTCGCCACTAAGACCATTGAGCTTTGAAGAACTTCAAGAAGGTTTTATCGGCAGAGCCATCACAAGCCAAAAAACGGTCTTCTTAAAAAAAGATGATCCTGTCGATGGTGCAAAGGGTATTAAAAAATTTAAAGAGCGCATGGGTATTGGTTCTACCATTGTGACCCCTTTAGTTTATGAAAAAGAAGTGCTTGGGCTTATGGCTGTACTCAATGAACTTAACGAAGAAGATTTTAGCGAGGAAGATATTCAACTTGTTGAAAGTATTAGTAATCAGGCATCTGTTGCTTTAGCACAATATGAACTTAAGGAAAATATTGAGCATCAGGCTTATCATGATGCATTGACAGCATTGCCTAATCGAACGCTTTTTGAAGATCGACTCATGGTCGCACTAGCACAAGCCAAACGTCAGCCCCAGTGTTTTGCTGTAATGTTCTTGGATTTAGATGGCTTTAAAATTATTAACGATAGTTATGGTCATGCTATTGGCGACGCGTTACTAAAAAAAGTTAGTGATCGCTTAAAAACCCGTACTAGAAAACAAGACACTTTAGCAAGAATGGGTGGAGATGAATTTGCTATGATTCTGACTCATTTACGACAAGAAGATGATGCCATGCGTGTTGCAGCTTCTTTTCGGAACACTCTGGATGCACCTTTTGAAGTGGCTGATTTAGTTCTGAATGTGGGGGTTAGTATCGGTATAAGTACTTTCCCTAGAGATGGGCAGGATGCGGGAACCCTGCTGGCTCGAGCCGACTCTGCTATGTACCAAGCCAAAGACTCGGGACGCAACCGAGTGTGTAGCTTTACACCAGAAATAGCAATTAAAGCAAAACAGAAACTAGATTTAGAAAAAAGCTTGCGGCACGCTATTGCAAATGATGAGCTCGAGCTCTACTACCAACCTCAATTCAACCTCAATAGTGGGAAGCAAATTGGCGTAGAAGCACTTCTAAGATGGTTCAGCAAAGATCATGGTTTAGTTTCCCCTGCTGATTTTATTCCTGTTGCCGAAGAAAGCAAATTGATTTTAGAAATCGGCGAGTGGGTGCTACACAAAGCCTGTACACAAAATGTCATATGGCAAACACAAGGACATGAAGCTATGAAAGTCGCAGTCAATATTTCTGCAATTCAGTTTGAAAACCCAGACTTTATTTCAGTCATACAGTCCATCTTGGATAAAACCAAACTGGCTCCCCAGTACCTTGAATTAGAGGTTACTGAAAGTGTGGTCATGCAGGATGTAAACGTGGTTATTGACCGCTTACAAAACATCCGAAACATGGGTATTGGCATTGCAATTGATGATTTTGGGACTGGCTATTCTTCACTACAATATTTACAAAAACTT
>CALDTA010000059.1:0-5622 GCA_937924455.1 uncultured Deinococcales bacterium | reverse complement strand
ATTTGATACTTGTTTACAAGAACTTAACAAAGCCTCTTTAAACTTCAAGTATTGGAGAAGTTTCTATGGGCAAACAAAAACGTATTAAACAACAAAACCAAGATGATTCAGCTAATCCCGTAGCAGAAAAGTCTTTTATTGACAAGCATTTCTTAAAACTAGTTTTAGGTGTACTTACACTAGCAGTCGTTCTTATTGCTTCTGTTATGTTCCTTCCCAATCTAAATAAGGCTGAACAAGTTGAAGTCCAAATAAATCAAGAAGTATACAATCATGGCAAAATACTTTATGAAGCAAATTGTGCAAGTTGTCATGGTCTTGAAGGTGCTGGCAATATGCAAGCACAAATCCCTGCTTTAGATGGGAGTATGCATTCTTGGCATCATGATGACACTTATCTAATCAATCAGATTTTGTACGGTGGCACAAATATGCCTGCTGTTGGTGCAAATTTGAATTGGACACAAGAAGATGCAGAAGCAGTACTAACTTACTTTAAGCAATGGTGGAAACCGCAACACAAACGAGCGCAACCTGGTTCGATAGGTGAGTAAATGCTATGGTCATTCAAAATCCATTTACTGGCGAAAAACAAAATTCATTACACAAAACGCCACGCCCGTTTGAACCCCCTGATGATATAGATTACAAAATTATAACTATGTCTAAGGGAGATACTATTTTCTATTCTGGTGATCTAGCGAATTCAATTTATTTATTGGATATTGGTAGGGTAAAGTTTTGTCAATTCAGTAGTGTAGGTCGTGAAATTATTACTCGTATATGTGGTAAGAATGACCTGTTTGGGCTTGAGGCTTTTAATAGTGATTACTACCAAACATCAGCCGTAGCATTATGTAACAGTGTGGTTGAAATTATTCCAATGAGTGCATTTAAAGTTCATCAAGAAGAAATTCTTGATGCTTTTCACAAACAGTACCTAGAAATACTTGAACAATATAATCACTGGCATTTACCTGTCAAAACAAAACTTGCTTGCTTTCTTATGAGGCAAGCCAGAAAATATGGCTTGCAAAAAACAGATGGTTGGCTAGAGGTTGAGCTTATGCTGAGTCATGATGAAATTGGTCATTGTGTTAATTCAAGTAGAACCTCTATTTCTAAAAGTATGGATGAATTAAAAAAGATCGGATTCTTGACAAATGTTAAGCGAAAAACCTATCAAATTAATCTACACCAAATACAAGACTCAATACCTTTTTAAATTAGGAGAAAGTGAAATGAAAATAAATACTCGTAATCTCTTATACCTTGCAATTGCTGGAGTTGTATTGTACCTAATTGCTCCAAAGCTGATTTTTCTTCTCATTCCGTTTTTACCCCTTATTTTCTGTGGTGTTATGTGTGCTGCAATGGTTTACATGATGAGTAAACAACAAAAAAAGTCTAGTTTGGAAAACAGCAATTTAGATGCTTTAATCGAAGAGAGAAAAGCTCTTGATTTAAAAATCGAAAAACTCCAAAACAAAATCCTAGTCGATAAATAAGACATGAGAACCTTTTCCCATGCACTAATCACTGCTGCTGCAACTTCACGACTAGATTTAAAACGTAATAATACCGTTGCAGCCATTTTAGGTTCAATAATTCCTGATGTTCCTCTATATATTTTAACGCTTTACACAATGCTCAGTAGTCCATCATTTGATATTGGTATGGATCGGATGCACACAAACTATGAATCCAATATCTTTTGGATAGCGTCTCACAATTTATTTCACAGTCTTGTAATTTTAGGAACGCTTTCATTAATTGGTTTACTCTTTCGAAAAAAAGTATGGGCACAACTTCTCTTATGGTTTTGTGCAGGTGCAACACTGCATAGTGTAATAGATATCTTTACTCATGCAGGTGATGGTCCTTGCTTTTTATTTCCACTTAGCTATGCCAGGTTCGATAGTCCTATCAGTTATTGGGATAGTAGCTATTTTGGTAGGCAGTTTACAATCTTTGAATACACATTAGACTTTCTAATGATTATTTTTCTTGTTTTTGGCAGATTAAGACGGCATCGGCTTCAAAAAAAGTAAAAATTAAAAACTTATAGCATCATTCTTATTCGTGAGTAGAACACTTGAAACAAGAGTGTTTCAAAACCACCTACGAACAGAACGTTTATAGTCAATGTAGTGATTGTTGAATTTAGAAGTAAGAATTCGTTCTTCTGGAATAATCTGAAAACGATTCATGTATACAATGTAAAGTGGTGAAAGAACAAAAGCAATAAGGTTTGAAAGCAACAAAAGCCATCCTACTAGAACAAGCAAAAGGCCTAAATACATTGGATTACGACTAAAATGATAGATACCTGACCGAACAATGGTAGAACTAGCATTTGGTCTAGTGGGGCTTACAGTTGTTTTGCCAAGTGAAAACTCAGAACACCAGCTAACGCAATTACAACACCTCCAACCAAAAAAATAATTGCTAGAATTATTGAATAGAGTACTACCATTGACCCTTGAGGTAGTTGTATACTTACTAACCACATAAGAAATGCAAATATAAACGTGACTACTACTGGTGGTATTTTGAGTTCTAAGTTTTCCATATTTATTGTTGTGCTTGCTTTGTTGCGTTTGCTTGCCACTGACGTTGCTCTTCTGACCACCACAACTTTATGTAATGATGAACATCTTCGATAGTCTGATCTGACCAGTGTGGTGCTACTGCTGGCATGTTGCCAACACCTTCTCTAATCCATTTTGCGACTTGCTGGTCTGTATGATGCCAAGCATGTCCTGAACCATTAAGAGACGGTACTTCATCCCTTCCTTCACCGCTGACACCATGACATAAAGCACAAGTTTGCTGATAGTGTTGTTTAGCAGCTAAAAGTTTTTCGGCTTTGATTTGTTTTTTAAAATATAAGTTTACTATAAAGGTACTTAACAATAAAATAATCAGGACACCAAAAACCAAAAGCATCCTGATTAGTCTTGATTGTGTTTTAAGCAAATGAAGTTTCCAACTGTGGTGAAACTGCTTGCTCTACTTCAGTGCGCATAGGTGGCTTAAATCGTCGGAGTCTAAGTGCATTACTAAGTACAAAAATGCTCGATAGTCCCATAGCTGCTGCTGCAAGTATTGGACTTAGTAAGATACCAAAGGTTGGATAAAGTACACCTGCTGCAACAGGAATCAAAACAGTGTTATAAGCAAATGCCCAAAAGAGATTTTGCTTAATGTTATTTAGCGTCGCTTTGGACAAACCAATAGCATTCGGAATCCCACGTAGATCTCCAGACATCAACACAACATCTGCTGATTCAATCGCAATATCAGTACCAGTACCAATGGCTAGACCAACATCAGCTTGAGCTAAGGCTGGTGCATCATTGATACCATCTCCCACAAAAGCAACCTTACCAGCTTGCTGCAAGCTTTTAACAGCGTCAACTTTACCATCGGGCAAAACTTCAGCCCGTACTTCATCTATGCCAAGTTTGGCAGCAATCGCATGGGCAGTACGCTCATTATCACCCGTAATCATTGCTACTCTGAGTCCTAAACTATGGAGTGCTTGAATAGCTTGTGGTGTTGACTGCTTGATAGGGTCAGCAACAGCTAGAATGGCAACAAGTTTGTTGTCTATAGCAGCGTAAAGTGGTGACTTGGCTTCATCTGCAAGTTGTAAAGCTTTAGTTTCTAAATGTCCTAAATCATGACCCAGCTTTTCCATATATCTATCTGCACCAATATGCACAAGCTTGTTATCTACCTCTGCTTCAACCCCATATCCTGCAATGGCATTAAAGCTAGTAGTTTGGACTAGGCTAAGACCTTTAGCTTTGGCACTTTTTACAATGGCTTCAGCAATCGGGTGTTCTGAATTTGCTTCAACTGAGGCAATGAGTGTTAGAACTTCGTCTTTGTTTTCAGAGTTAACTAGTTCAAAGTCAGTGAGTTCAGGTTCACCTTTTGTAAGCGTGCCAGTTTTATCGAGTGCGACAATGCTAACCTCTTGTAAGCTTTGTAGGGCATCGCCTTTACGAAATAGTACTCCCATTTCTGCTGCTTTACCTGTACCAACCATAATAGAAGTTGGTGTGGCTAAACCCATAGCACAAGGACAAGCAATGATAAGTACAGCAACTGTATTGACAAGTGCAAAGGTAAGTGCTGGTTCAGGTCCGAATATCATCCAAACAATAAAGGTAATAAGTGCGATGAGCATGACAATTGGTACGAAGATGCGCACCACAGCATCCGCTAGTGCCTGAATGGGTGGTTTTGAGCCTTGGGCATCTTCAACCATTTTGATGATTTGTGCCAGAACAGTATCACTACCAACCTTGGTTGCTTCAAAACGAAAGGCACCTGTTTTGTTAAGTGTACCGCCAACAACGTCATCCCCTTGCGCTTTACTTACAGGAATGCTTTCTCCCGTAATCATGGATTCATCGAGGTAAGAACTACCTTCTATAATTTGACCGTCAACAGGAATCTTTTCACCAGGGCGTACTAAAATCATATCGCCTGCAATAACCTCTTCGATAGCAATATCGACTTCTTGACCATCACGTAAAACCCGAGCAGTTTTTGCTTGTAAGCGCATCAATTTTTTGATGGCTTCACTGGTACGACCTTTAGCGATAGCTTCAAAATACTTACCTAAGAGAATAAGCGTGATGATAGCAGCTGAAGCTTCATAGTAAACAAAGCGTGTGCCTGATGGGAGTAGCTGTGGTAAAAAGGTAGCGACAACTGAATAGCCATAAGCTGCGCTAGTACCTATCATCACTAAGGTATTCATATCTGGACTACCTGAGATGAGGCTTTTCCAACCAGGTTTATAAAATCGTCTTCCTGGACCAAATTGCACAATACTAGCGAGTACAAAAGAGAATAAGAAAAAGCCTTGCATACCTATAAGACCCATAAGCCACTTATCAAAAGTAGGCACAAACATATGCAGCATCGTCAGGACAATAAGAGGTATGGCAAAGATAGCTGCCAGAATCAATTCATTTCTTAGTTTTTTCTGTTCAGCTTCTTTTATTGAATCATTCAAATGACTAGTTTTTTCTGATTCAATTATGACACCATAACCAGTTTTTTCTACGACATTATAAAGGTCTTTAGTGCTAAGACTATTTGGCAAAAAGTTGACTGTAGCACGTTCAGTTGCTAGGTTCACAGTTGCACTGAGAACACCCTCTGCTGCATTTAATTTCCTCTCAACTCGAGCTGAGCAATTAGCACAAGTCATTCCTGTAACACCAAAACTCACTTCACTCGTAACAGGCGTGTAACCTGCTTTTTCGACAGTTTGAATAAGTTCCCTTGCAGATGTTATTTGAGGGTCAAAGCTTAAACTTGCACGTTCTGTTGCTAGATTTACAGATGCTTCTTGAACACCATCAACCTTAGCGAGTTTCTTTTCAACCCTAACAACACAACTTGCACAGGTCATTCCCTGAATACCAAGATTTAGACTCTCTAACTGATTATTTTCTCGCATGATTCCTCCTTAATTTAGGTCTTAACTTCATGTTTATAACTACTTTATAACCACCGACGAACAGATTGTTTATAGCTTAGATAGGTGTCACCAAATTTATCTGCCAATATGCGTTCTTCGGGTATAATTTGAAAACG
>CALDTA010000058.1:0-3802 GCA_937924455.1 uncultured Deinococcales bacterium | reverse complement strand
TAGCAGCAACACCGCAATTAGATCAAAATACAACACAAGACGTCACAGCAGACACTGACGCTATGTCTAATACTCTGCAAGCACCACAAGCTGCTGATACAACAGGGTTAATTGAAATAACTGAGACTGAAGATGAAGTTGTTAACGAGCAGAGCTTTGAACCTCAACATACTGAATCTCAACATACTGAACCTCAACATACTGAATCTCAAGAGCAGGCTCTTGTTCAGATAGACGATAACCAAAATATTAGCAAAGCCGAAAACCTTGTACCGCCTATATTACCTGCTGGCATCATACCTACAGTAAAACCAGCAACAATACCACCATTACCAACACCGCCCCTAACAACACCAACAACATCTTCAACTGAGCAAGCTAGTGAGGGTACCAATATCAAGCTTCAGGCTAATAATTCAGAAAATGTAGTAGAAGCCCCTGAACTTACACAACCTGAATTTACACAACCTGAACTTACGCAAACAAACGCTATAGAAACTAACAACCTACAAACACAACAGTCTGACCTCACACCAACAAACGAACAAAACGGAATCGCTGAAATTCCTGACTTTACACTTTCACCCGAATTAGAAAATGCCTCTGACCTAAACAAAACGCACGAACTCAGCGACGCATACAAAAATCAATTTTCTGGCACTGCAGGCATTCCTGAGCAAGCAACGAATTCACAAGCTGGATTTCAAGAAGCTATCGAAGCAAAAGCGGATGAAGTATTGACGCAAGACAACCTTGATTTTTCTGCTTTTGTCCAAGATTCAGCAGTTCAACAAAACACTGATCAAGAAAATACTGGGCAGCAAAATACTGGGCAGCAAAATACTAGGCAGCAAAATACTAGGCAAGATGCATCTCCAGCATCATCACACGATATGCAACAACACAGCATGCAACAACACAGCCAACCTGAGGCTGGAATGGATGTAGACGCAAGCTCATTAGCTACAGAATTTGGGTTTTCACAAATTTCCATCGGTAATTTTCCTCAATCACATAAAGAACATGTTGCCACCTCTGGAAATACAGATAGCGCAAATCATAGCGAACAAAGCCACAATTATGCTCGAGCTAACGAATCGAGTACGGTTGTGCAAGAAGCACATGGCATATCTCAAGAAAACGAAATGGTGTATAGCACACAGCATCCTTCTGACCAGCCTTCAATAGAAGACGCTTATGACGAGCTGATTGACGAATTAACCCTGACTGGCGAACACAATGACAACACACCCATATGGCGAAAATTGCTTAATGGTGGAAAACGTTAAAGAGTAGCGCACAGTAATAGTAGACAAGGATAGATAGCGATTAATGTTAAAAACGCTTTGTCGTAATGCACTTATAGTGCATCTCTGCATAACATTAAGAATATATGACCTAAAGAGTTACATAAATTGTTTTAAATGTCCTTAATCCGTCACAATTTGCATGTTACATTATCCATGTTCACTTTTTGAATGGGGAAGTTCAAAGAGTGTTGCCCAACAAAACACTACCCTGCTGGAGCTTGGTAGACGCATTGTTGGGCTTTTTTATTGTTTTGATTGTTTAGCAACTCTGCTAGAAAATTACCTGCAAAAGTATATTCGTATCAACCTGCGTTTATATCCTTATACGCTTGCGCTATAGCGTATCTTAAGCAAGTTTTACATAGCCTAACTATGGCAATAACATACTTAACGCACCCAAGGCATAAAACGCTTATGAATCAATTGTTTTCTTTAGAAAAACCTAGAAATATAAAGCTTTTTCCGACCTCAATACGTCTATATCTATTGAAAAGTAATCTAGGTGTTTAAAGTATGTTGTTACCCTAACTATGTACAAAGCAGAAAATCACACAACCATATAAAGACAACTAAAGTTATTATAGGAATATATAGGTAATGATGAATTAATGATATTCGTTACCCCTTTTACTCCTAATTATGTTCACGCATGAAAATATTCTAACAGGTGCTTTGCTTGGTCTTTGCCTTACACTAACAGTTGTCAATTTGGCACCTCGCTTGCTTGTCCGCTCTGTTGATATTGAGCAGGTTCAGACAACTATCACGGTGTCTATTTCTGGGGCGATTCGTGAACCTGGGGTATATGAATTGCCATGGGGTTCACGGCTCGAGCACCTAATAACCCAAGCTGGCGGACTCCGTGCGGATGCCGAAGAAAGTCTAGTAAACCTTGCCCAACCGCTTGATACAGGACGCAGCATATTCATTCCTTTTTACGACACAGATGAAGGTGATGAACGCATAAGCTTGAACGAGGCTTCGGCTAGAGAGCTGCAACTACTTCCTGGCGTAGGCGAAGCAACTGCTGAGCGCATCATAGATGGTCGCCCTTATAGGAACATCGAAGACCTGCTCAAAGTCTCTGGTATTGGTCCAAAAACCTTTAGTGATTTACAGGGTTACATCAAGCCTTAAAGCTTAGTGGCTTAATGGATCCTTTGCTTAATGGATACGTGGCTTAATGGATACTTTGCATGACAGATAAACAGCATGAAACTGATTCTGGTATAACGCTTGGGCGAGCTAGTCGTGTTCAAAGGAAAACTGTAAAACCTAGAGTTGGTTTTAATAGTATTAAGCCACAAACTAAAAAACATATTTCGTCTCTCAATTTTCCTAAGTCAGAAGAACTTAATCGGAAAGAACAAGCTTTACTACTGGGCAATAAGCTGGATACACTTTTTGATTTTCCAGAAGCACATGATTCTTTAGAAGATACGAAAAAAACTATAAATAGTGTAAACACGGAAGAATTACAAACATCAGCTACTTCAACATTCATTCCATTTATTCCATGGTCTATACCCGCTGCACTATTTCTAATTGTTGGCATTCTGATTTCAAACAGTGGGCTACCTTGGTTTGTTTGCATCCCTTGGCTTATTGCAATCGTCCTACCTTTTTTACTACTTCGCCAACTACACGCTTGGCGCTATCTTGTCATATTTGCTTTGTTGATTCCTCTTGGCTTTGCTCGTTACGAAGTTTGGCAAGCGCAAAGCAATCCACTTGAACACTTAGTCAACCAAAGAGTGACGCTCAGTGGCTTTAGTGATGGACGCTACCTAAAGGTAGATGACTTTGACACAAAAATCGTTCTATCTCCTAGTGGCAAGGTAGGTGTTGGGCAAGTCACCGTAAAGGGCGAGCTGTTCCTTCCATCAGGCAAACGCAACCCGGGTGGCTTTGACTACCAAGGCTACTTACGAAGGCGAGGCATCTTTAACCAAATGTACGTGCGTGAGGTTATCAACTTTGCCCCTGCAAAGCTTGGCTTTAAAGAACGTTTGAGGCAAGGTGTAACCACTGGTTTAGGTGAACGCTCTGCTGCACTCATGCAAGCCATGACGCTTGGCGTACGAGATGATTTAGGCGACCTACGAGAAATTTTTGCTGCTTCAGGCTTAGCGCATATACTTGCACTTTCAGGTTTACACGTTGGCATTCTCATAACAGCACTTGGTTTTGCACTTAGCCCACTTGGGCGCTTGCGTTATCCTATTCTTATTGTCACAGTAATTGGCTTCATGTTTCTAGTCGGTCCAACTCCTAGCGTTATGCGAGCAACCTTTATTGTGGTGGCAGTGTTAACGACACTCTGGCTTGGTTCAGGACGGATTGAGGCATGGCCAGCTTTAGCACTCGCTGCCTTAATCAGCTTGCTCATCAATCCTTCTTTACTCTTCGATCTCTCCTTTCAACTTTCCTACCTAGCAGTCATGGGTATCTTGCTGACAGCTAGTCCCGTCATGCGTCTGTTCTTTGGTGAA
>CALDTA010000057.1:0-4063 GCA_937924455.1 uncultured Deinococcales bacterium | reverse complement strand
CACACAAAAATACTAATGAGGCAAAACCAATCGTAACCCCAAGCATGTGTGGAATGGTTCTACGTAAACCGTAGTTTGCACCTGAGGCTGAAAGCATGATGTTGTTAGGTCCAGGGGTTATGGACATAACAAAGGCAAAAGATATTAAGGGTAAGAGACTAATCATAGGTCTATCTAATAGCTGTAAGCTTTGCTGTTACAAGAACCAATTCTCGATTGGTTACCATTCTATATTCTTCTGAATATTGTTCTGAGAGCCATTTTAAAATTGGTTCTTGCAGCTTTAGCCCTGAAGCTACATAATGATTTATGGACTGGGCTGGATTACAATTAGATGCGAAAGTACCTACACCGTTATATTTACAACTTTGTAACGGTTTAAGCGACTTGATGGCTGACGGTAAGTTGCAGCCTGGTGACCAGTTGCCATCCGAACGCAAGCTTGCTGAACAACTTTCTGTAAGTCGTACAACTGCGGTGAATGCCTATCATGAACTCGAAGCACGGGGTTTGGTGCGGAGTTACATAGGTCGAGGTACCTTTGTGAGTAGCCGACCTGAGCGCATGGGGGCACACTTTGCTTGGCGAGGCAAGGTGACTGAGTCTGTGCAGCAGAGCTTAGATATGAGCATCCGTTCGCTGATTGAGCTAGATGCTGCTGACACGATTTCTTTTGGTGCAGGTCAGCCTAATCTTGAATCTTTTCCAATTGAACGATTTCAGGCGATTAGTGATTATGTACTCAGAAACCATCCGAGTGATGCACTTGGCTTTTTGCCAACAGAGGGTCATCCTCATCTGCGTGAAGTGATTGCTCAGCGTGAAGGCGTACGTCCTGAAGAGGTGCTTATCGTCACAGGTACGCAGCAAGCGCTTGATTTGATTAGTCGTTGTTTGCTGAAACAGCATGATTCAGTGGTGATGGATTGGCCAGGTTATCTTGGGGCTATTCAGAGCTTTCGCTTCGCAGGTACGCACTTGTGTGGTTGGGATGTGGCTCGAGCCGACCTTGATGAACTCGAAGACATCTTCTTGAAAAAACGTCCCAAGCTGTTGTACATAAACCCCACTTTCCAAAACCCAACAGGCAACACCTTATCGCTTGAAGCAAGGCAGGGCATCATCCAGCTAGCACGTAGCTACCGAGTACCGATTGTAGAAGACGAAGCATACCGAGACATGTACTTTTCTGAAACACCACCGCCAACCCTCAAAGACCTTGAAGGTACTGGTTTGGTGATTCACCTGCGTACCTTTTCCAAAACACTTGCACCAGGTATGCGTCTTGGCTATGTCATTGCTGACGAAGCGATTATTGACCAGCTCTCGCTTGTCAAAGCCCAAAGCGATTTGTTTAATCCTGGATTGTCACAACTTTGCTTAGCAAAACTTGTTGATGAAGGTGATTTTGATAAAAACTTGCAGTGCTTACGCACAAGCCACATGCAACGAGCAAAAGTCATGGAGAAAAGCTTAAAAGAGCATTTACCAGTAAATAGTTTGCACTGGCAGTCACCAAAAGGCGGTCTTTACCTATGGGCACATTTGCGAGATGTCGAAGGAAAAACGTTGCAAAAAGCTGCTGCAAGGCATGGTCTAAGCTTTGCTTCAGGTGACCAATTTTTCTTTGATAGTTCTGGTAAACGTTTGGTGCGTTTTGTTTATTCGAGTACGTCGCCACAGCGAATTGTCGAAGGGGTTAAGCGGGTGGCTAGGGCTTATAGAGAGTTATGAAGTAGAAGTTGTACACATAATAAAGATGATGTATTACTTTTTGGAACGATTTTTCTTCCTCGAAGATTTTTGTAACTTTCGTTTATGTTTTTTCTTCCTCTTTGAGGACCTATTTTGGAGACCATGATCTTGAATTTCTATGTCAAACAATTCTGGTATGAAAACTGACTGACCATCTTCAGACCTAAAAATAACTGCTTCACCATTTAACGTGCTAAAGAAATCAATATCATCATTGTCTTCATGATCAATGCCGATTAAGCGTTCAAAACGGAAGTTTTGGGCAACGCCTTCTTTAATCAAATCTATATCAACAATAACTGTTGGACAATGCAAGCAAAAATATCCAGCAGGAATATACATCACTCTAATTTCTGACCCCCCATCATAGACAAAATTAGCAATGCGTTGTTCAGTAGCAGCATTACAGCGAGGACAAACTTCTTTATTATCAACGAAGTCTAAAGTATAAGCATGTTTCACAGTATCTTTGTATTCAGTAAAGTCACCTTCTGATAAAAATACTCTTTTCAAAGAGGTAACTTCTTCAATGTCCATGGTGTCAGAATTGACACTAAGTACACCATCTTTATAGTTGATGTTTTCATTGGATTCCCAGTCTTGAATTGATACTCGGTTAGAACCGAAGTTCGCTCTTAAGAATAAAAAAATCCAGAAGATAATTCGAAAGGGCAGTAGAACAATAGTAATAATAGTAGCTATAATTGTACTGAGAATGTTCATGTTTGCATATCTTATCATTTACGTTGGTTGATATTTTGTGAATGCTCTACCTATTTCCTACTTTTGTAGGTGTATTTCCCCACGATATTCCGATAGCCTAAAGCTAATGACTTTACTTGCCCTATTTGACCAAAAGCAAAAAAGCTTGCGTTCACAACTATCAAAGCAACCTAACTCTGAGCAAGTTATCAAACTGTTAAAAAACAGCTTTGATGAGCTATATCATGAGTATTCAGCAGCGCAAAATTTGGATTTGCGAGGGCAGCGAGAGCTTGCCTTTGTTGTGGACATGCTGAAGCAGTCGGTCACTATGTTAGGGGCAACGTCGGTATCTTCAAAAAAAGTAAAAAGTAGCGATTTAGCCGAGCTAGCCAAAATAGGTAGAGCAGATGAACTTGTGCAAAACGTCAATGAGGAACTAGACAAGTTGCCACTTCCTTTCCCTGTTGCTTTTGCTATTTGGCCCGTTGTTAAAGGTGTATTGGGCTTTTTCCTTTTTGCAATGTTGTGGTTTCAAAGTCAGTTTTTTGCTGCTTTTTTGGTACTTGCCCTAGGCATTGGTGATGTCCTACGTCAACTGGTGTTTAATCCAAAGAAAAAAACAGTGCTACATAAGGTGTCAGTAGACAGTGCAGCACTTCTGGCAGCAGTTGCTGAGCTTATCAAATGCGCTGACAAGCTGCTTTCAGAAAAACCAACTGTAGCCAGCCTAACTACAGGCGCAGAATCACTGGATGCGGGTGAGGCTAGACGTTTACCTATTAACCTTTTCCAAGAACTAATTGAAGCTCGTTATGCCAATGATGGTGACTTAGCCCTCAAGCGCATTTTAAAATTACCAGCTTCTTTAGAAGATATGGGTATACAAGCAGTTGACTATGATGGTACCAATGCTGAGTACTTTGATATCTTGCCAAAACTTGATGGCGATAGCAGTCAAGAAACTAGCAGTTATGAAACTGCTAGTCCTGAAACTGCTAGTCCTGAAACAGCAATGCCAGCACTGATTAAAGGTAATCAGGTACTGGCACGTGGGCGCGTATATGGAACGCAATAATTGTTGATTACTTAGATCTAATACCAATTCCTCTTAAATCCTTTAAAAAGTCATGTATCTTATAGCTGGGAAATCTCAAGTTTGAAGCGGAATGTGGTTGAGCACCTGACGCTTCATGTCGATTATTTTATTAAGGATATTTCGGACACGGTATAAACGGTATAAGTTGTTTTTCTTAAAGTTCTTATAGAACTGCGCCCTTAATGTAGTACCTAAATGTAGTATCTATCTCCTAGAGTGCTATAGATAGTTCATGCGTGTTAAAACACAGGTTTCAACAAAACATTGAGCCATGCCTGCTTTTCAGGTTTCTCTTCGTACATATCACCATAGCGTTCCCTGTATTCGTTGAGCATGGCAGTGAGTCGCTCTACTTCGGTTTGTAGATACTCAATTTTTTGACTTTTTGAAAGAGTCATTTCCTGAGCTTTGGTCATGTTTACTGATGGTTGTGGCGCTTCTGCTTCGTGTAACTGAGAGATGGCTTGTTCCAAATAGACCGTAGTTTTTAAATCCATATGGGTTGTG
>CALDTA010000056.1:0-4161 GCA_937924455.1 uncultured Deinococcales bacterium | reverse complement strand
CCGACTGAAATTACACAGGGGCAAAACAAGTCACAATTACAACTTAGAAGAAAATCTCCTTTTATGTTCCAAAACGTTTTATCTGCCATTCCTAAACCTTTTTCTTTGCCCTTAACTTTCGATTTTTCTCCCGTATTACTTGCTACCATCTCTTTGGTGCGTTTTTGCTTTTTCTGTTTTTTAGCTTTAGCCTTCTTATCTACTATACCCTTTGGCATCTTAGAAATTTTTTTAGAAGTCTTATCTTTTTTAGCCATAAGTACAATCTACTCTCTAGATACCCTCAAACCGATACCTTCAAAACGATACTTCCAAAACGATACTTCCAAAACGATACTTTCAAAAAAGAACATAAACACCCCATAAACACAAACCAATGCCTACCAAATAGCTCATCCACTGTGCCATCGGAACAACCTTCTCTAACAAGACATAAAGTGCCAAACCCACTATCCAATAGAGGTTCATAACACCACCAAAGAAGAGTAACGCCATAAGTATCCAACAACAACCTATACAAAACCCACCGTGCCTCAATCCCATTATAAAGGCACCTTTGTTACCTTCACGATACTCACTCATGATAAACCCAAGTGGCGTACGACAATACTTCAAACAAATCTTCTTCAAGGGTGTGAGTTGATAGAGTCCAGCAGTGATTAAAAGTATAGCAGCTACATAGTCGTTATTGAGCTGCATCATAGGTGTGAGCAAAGCTACCTTATGAAGAAACCATTGCAAAATACCTGCACCCACACTAAAAACTACCCAAAGAAGTAAGTATCCGAGGGTAAAATATAACGTTGAAACTAACGGCTTCCCATCAACCATTTCGGCAGCCTTTTTACGATTAATCGTTGCGTAGGTTGTAATCATCGGTAGTGCCGATGGTAGCATCATTGCTAACATCATGGTTGACCACATCCAAATTAACCAAGCTAAAAACCCACCTGTTAACGGGATGTTCATATCACCCATGTGTAACATGGCTAAAGCCATACTGGCTTGATAAAACCATAAAGCAACTAAGGCAACAATTATGACAGCATAAATAATTCTACGGTCACGTTGTTGAGTCTGAGCTGTGTTAACAGGTAAGGTCATAAAGGTTAATCTCTTCTATAAGGTCAATCTCTTCTATAAGCTTAATCTCTTCTATAGAGACTTCTTGACAGGGTCAATAGGTAGGTCAATCGTTTTAGCACTATAGGTTTTAGCACTATAGCTATCCGTTTTTGATGCCACATTTACTTGAACATCAGCAACATCAAAAGGCTTATCTAGGATTGCTATACCAATATTCATTTTAAAGCGTGGTGAATAAACAGCGTGTGTTACGACACCAATTTTCTGCCCATCATTTGTAACTGTCCAGTGGTCGGTACTTGCACCAGCCAACGGCTCACCTTCAAGCACCACACCTATACGACCACGCTCTGTACCTTCATCACGAATCTTTTTGAGTGCTGTTTTACCAATAAAGTCAACATCTTTATCGACATCTACAACCCAACCCAGACCTAATTCATAAGGATTGTTATGCCAGTTCATGTCTGTCAGGTAAGACATCAAGCCTGCTTCAATCCGTTTGATGGTAGATGGTGCAGCAGGTGCAACATTATAGGGTTTACCTGCTTCCATTAGTCTTTCCCAGAGAGCATCACCATATGAGCCATCTCGCAAAAAGATTTCGTAACCTACTTCACCACTCCAGCCTGTCCGAGAAATAACTAATGGCATACCTTCAAACTCAAGTTCTTTAAAACGGTAAAACTTGATCTCATTGACCCATTCGCCAAAAACATCAGTCATGAGTGCTACAGCTTTCGGACCTTGTACCTGTAGCGGTGAGACATCTGGCTCATCCACTTCAACATCCATGTTGTTACACATAGCGATTGCTTTAACCCACAGCAACATATCAAAATCAGCTAGCGATAGCCAAAAACGGTCTTCAGCAAGTTTAAGTAAGACAGGGTCATTGAGCAAACCGCCCTTTTCATCGCACATTAGCACGTATTTGGCTTGACCCACCTTACATTTAGATAAATCACGAGTCACAACCATCTGCGTCAACTTTGCAGCATCTGGTCCAGTAATTTCAACTTGTCGTTCACCAGCTACATCCCAAATAGTCACATCATTAATAAGGCTATTATAGTCTTCTTCAGAAGATTTATAATAAACAGGCATATACATATGATTATAGGTCGTAAACATTTTACAGCCTGCACGCATCGTTGCATCAAAATAGGGTGATTTACGTATGCGTGGGCTAATTCCAATTAGGGGTTGTTGTGTCATCTCTATCTTTGTTCTTTCTTGTTCTAGTATTCAGATAAAGACCGCAACTATTGCAACAAAAGCAACAAAACAGTTGACTTACGAAAGGTACGGTCAAAAATATAGTTAAACTATAGCCAAGAATATCTAGAACTTATTTTTTTAGAATAAACCTACGATTTCGCCGTTCTCATCAATATCAATCGACTCAGCTGCAGGTGCTGAACCAAGACCTGGCATTGTACGAACATCACCTGCGAGCAAGTAAACAAAACCAGCACCAGCAGATACTTTGGCATCACGAATTGGCAGACGCCAGCCTGTTGGAGCACCTTTGAGTTTAGGATCAGAAGAAATTGACAGGTGTGTTTTAGCAATACAAACAGCTAAATTACCAAAGCCTTGTCTTTCATAACGCTTGAGCACAGCATTTGCTTTTGGCGCATAGTCAACACCATCTGCCCCATAAACAACAGTAGCTACTTTCTCAACCTTTTCTTTAAGCGTCATGCTATCAGGATAAAGCGGTTCAAAGTTACTTGGCTCATTCGCTGCATCACGAACTGCTTCTGCAAGTTCAGCAGCACCCTTACCACCATCAGTAAAGTGGCGACTCACTGCACACTTCGCACCCATTGACTCAGCAATGTCCATAATAGCTTTATGCTCACTGTCAAAGTCACCAGGAAAAGCATTGATAGCAACGACTGGAGAAACACCGTGAGCACGAACATTTTCGATATGCTTTTTAAGGTTCTCTGCGCCAGCCATAACATCATCTGGATTTTCTTTAAGAAGATCTTCTGGAAGTGGTTTACCAGGTACAATTTTGAAGCGACCAGAGTGAGCTTTAAGCGCACGAACTGTTGCAACAATCACCGCTGCATCAGGCTTAAGACCTGAATAACGACTCTTGATGTTAAAGAAACGCTCAGCACCCATATCTGCACCGAAGCCTGCTTCAGTAATCAGGAATTCATTGGTATGAATTGCGATATGGTCAGCAACAATTGAGCTATTACCGTGAGCAATATTGCCAAAGGGTCCAGCGTGAACTACCGCAGGCGTATTCTCTAGTGTTTGCATGAGGTTTGGTTTGATTGCCTCACGCATAATCACTGTCATTGCACCTGCTGCACGGAGCATTTCTGCGGTTACTGGTTCTTTGTCATAGCTCTGCCCTACTACAATTTCACCCAGTTTTTTACGCATATGCTGAAGGTCATTAGAAAGTGCAAGCACTGCCATGACTTCAGAGGCTGGGGAAATATCGAAGCCTGTTTGACGTGGGATACCATCAGCTTTTGCACCCATACCAGAAACTATATTTCTTAAAGCACGGTCATTAACATCAAGTACACGACGCCATGTGATGCTATGTGGGTCGATGCCTAATTTATTACCTTGAAAAATATGGTTATCAATCATTGCTGCTAACTGGTTGTTTGCAGCAGTTACGGCGTGCATATCACCAGTTAAGTGCAAATTGAATGTTTCCATAGGTACAACTTGGCTATAACCGCCACCTGCTGCGCCACCTTTAATACCAAAGGTTGGTCCCATACTTGGTTGGCGGATGGCAATAGTAGCGGAGCTACCAATGTGTTGGAAAGCTTGACCTAAACCAACGGTTGTGGTTGTTTTACCTTCACCTAGTGGTGTTGGAGTGATTGCTGTGACCACTACGTATTTTGCTTTTGGACGGCTTTTTAAACCTTCAACCGCATCAAGGCTAATTTTTGCTACATCGTGACCGTAGGGCTCGAGCCAAGCTGGATCAATACCCATACTCTTTGCGACGTCAGTGAGTGGAATTAAGTTCGCTTTCTTTGCGATATCTAAATCAGACGGAAATGACACTTATGCTACCTCTTTCAG